>CAUZBE010000541.1:0-2500 GCA_963577885.1 Alphaproteobacteria bacterium | reverse complement strand
CGTGATCTCGCCGCCCGTCGGCTCGATAAGGCGCGAGAGGCAGCGTACAAGCGTAGATTTCCCTGATCCGGATAATCCCATGACGACGACTATCTCACCGGGATAAACGTCGAACGTGACCTCGCGCACGGCACAAATATAGCCGCCGTCGGCAATATCCACTTGTTCTGGCTGATCATTATGTCGGGCAAAAAACTTATCGGGTTCGGAACCATAGAGTTTCCAAAGTTTTTTACACGAAAGCTTAGCTTCGCTGTTCATCTCCCACACCCCAGACAAACAAATTACATTTCAGGCATCAATTTTGCGATACTATCATTTGCTGGATGAGCGTACCACTTGGCAAGCCATTGAATAAACAATTAATATATTGGGTTTCCGCGGACTGGCGCTGAGTTAAAAAATGTCTGTAGTGCGGGAACAAAACACGCAACTATCATCAACCAGTTTCCATAGGGGATGAAATCGACAAATCTCAAGAAGGCAAAGTTCTCGGAATTAAATAGCGTTGGAACAGATAATGGTTAGCGATCAACTCGAACGGACCCGACTCCTCGAGCCCGGATTGATTCCCTTCGTGCCGGGCGTCGAACGGCACCGCGTGTGTGGCGGCGGCGTTCGTGTTATCGCATTGGCGCCTAATGACGCGATTGAAATTACCGACCGGGAAGGCAGACAACGCTGTGAACTAGTCGTTCTGGGCAAGGGCGGCGGTGAAGATTTTGGTGCGCTCAGTCTGAGCGCTGGCGAATTGGCGACTGGCCTTGCAGCCATTATCAACAACGGCGGCGACGGTTACGATGTCGCCAAGCAAGCGTTTAAATCAGGCCATATCGATTTCGGCGAAGCTCAGGCGGCTATACTATTTGGCGAAGGTTCGCCGGCCGGAGAGACCGTTTTGTTCAACGCCGAGCGTCCATGCCTTTGTATCATTGCCGCCCCGGGCGGCCCGATGCGGGTCGACATGCAAGATCCACCGACTGAAATCAAAGTCATGATCAAGCGTGCCCAGTTCGACATCGCAATGGAGCGACCTCTGCCGCCACCCTTAGCTGACCCTCGGCTAGATTTTAGAATTCCTAAAGCAACGGCACAGGCCTACGAGATCAAGGCTGGCGAATACATCCAGGTGATTGATGTCGACGGCCGTGAATGCTCTGACTTCCAGGCGTTTCATCGAGCCGATCTCGACCGCGGCATTCAGCGCGACATTGATCCGACGGTGACTCGCTACGCCTTGGGTGCGCTTTATCCTGGACCCGGCCTCTTCTCCAAGTTTTACGATGCAAATTTGCGCCCCTTACTCGAGGTAGTTCGCGACACGGTGGGGCGCCACGACACCTTCGGGCTAGCCTGCAACGCCAAGTATTATGACGACATGGGCTATCCGGGTCACGTCAACTGCACCGACAATTTTAATGCTGCATTGGCACCTTATGAGATCTCGCCGCACCAAGGCTGGGTAGCCATTAACTTCTTTTATAACACCACGGCAGATTCAATGAGCAACCACATTTCTTTCGCAGAACCGTGGTCGCGGCCGGGTGATTACGTATTGTTACGCGCAGCAACAGATTTGGTTTGCGTATCATCAGCCTGTCCGGACGATATAGACCCCGCCAACGGCTGGAATCCAACGGACATTCACATCCGAGTTTATCCCGAAAAAAATATCTTTTCGAAAGGGATCGCATACAGAATGACAGCAGATTCAGAACCTCTATTGACACGTGAGACCGCGTTTCATCCACGTACGTCGACGCTAACGCGTAGCTTTATTGAGTATAACGGCTTTTGGATGCCATCCAGCTATACCAAGTACGGTGCTATTGATGAGTACCTTGCTTGTCGTGAAGGGGCTGTTGTGATGGACCTGTCGCCATTACGTAAGTTCGAGGTTCTTGGTCCGGACGCTGAAGAGTTGTTGCAGCGCACCCTCACGCGCAATGTACGCAAAGTCGCGGTCGGCCAAGTTTCATACTCGGCAATGGTGAACGAGACTGGCGGAATGCTGGACGACGGAACGTTGTTTCGTCTCGGTCAAGACAACTTTCGCTGGATTGGCGGGACCGACTACGGCGGTATCTGGCTGCGTCAAAAGGCTTCTGAAATGGGCCTAAAGGCTTGGATTAGGAGTGCATCTGATCAGATTCACAATATCGCAGTGCAAGGGCCAAAGAGCCGCGAAATATTAGAAGAGATCGTCTGGTCGGCGCCATCTCAACCAACGATCGGAGAACTGGGCTGGTTCCGTTTTCTAATCGGTCGTATAGGCGACTTTGATGGAATTCCGATCTTAGTATCGCGCACGGGTTATACCGGTGAATTGGGTTACGAAATATGGTGCCACCCAAAGGACGGCCCTACGTTATGGGACGCTGTTTGGGAGTCTGGCGCACCCCATAGCCTCACTCCGCTGGGTCTAGACGCCCTGGACATGCTCAGAATTGAATCAGGTCTGGTCTTTGCCGGCAATGAGTTTGACGATCAAACTAACCCG
>CAUZBE010000540.1:0-2502 GCA_963577885.1 Alphaproteobacteria bacterium | reverse complement strand
CCTGGGTATAATCCCAGCCGCAATCGGCCAGCAGGCGGCCCCGGGTCAACACCGCTGCCATGGTGGCTACGGTCTTCAACGGTTTGCGTTCAAAGACATAGTCCAGTTCTTTGTCATCCAATGGGTTCCGGCCAAATCCAACTCCCAGGGCATACAACATGGTCTCCCGGTCGCTATAGGAGAACTCCCTGCCTTCGTCTTGTAGGGACATCAAATGGTCGTAGTTAAGAGCCATCGCCAAGATCTCCTTTGAATTCTACAGCGGGTCGGTGGTGAAGACGGTGCGGGCGTTGCCCAGATCGGTTAGGTTCGCGCGGAAGGCGTGAAAGGCGTTGTCCAGCATGGTCGATGGCGTCCAGCCTTCCGTATTGGCGATGCCGCGGATCGGCCGTGGCTGGTTCCAAATATAGACCTCATTGCCCCGGATCGAAAATATTTGCCCGGTCAAATCCTTTGCGCTGTCCGCGACCAGAGCTACGCCCAGGGGGGCGATCTGATCGGGCCGCATGCGGGCTTTTGTTATTTCAATGCGCTTGGCGGTGGCTTCGTCCTTGATGGGTATGGTGCCGATCATACGGGTCCAGGCGGAAGGCGAGAGAATATTACTGCGCACGTTCTTGCGTTCGTTCTCCATGGCGATGACCCGGGACAGGCCAACGATGCCCATCTTGGCGGCGGCATAGTTAGTTTGCCCGATATTGCCGATCAGCCCGGAGGTGGAAGTGAACAGGACATAGGCGCCATCTTCCTGATCGCGGAAATGATTGATGGTGGCGCGGCAGATATTGAACGACCCCTTTAGGTGAACGTTGATCACCGCGTCCCAATCGTCTTCAGACATTTTATGGAACATGGTATCGCGCAGGATGCCGGCCGGCGAGATTACCCCGTGCAGGCCGTCAAAGCTGTCCATGGCCTGTTCGAACATGGCCTTGGCGCCGGACATCAGGGCGACGCTGTCGGAATTGGCCACGGCCTCGCCGCCCGCCGCCGTGATCTCGTTGACAACTTCCTGGGCCGGGCCAACCGCGCCCTCGTCATCGCCCGAGATGGAGCCGCCTAGATCGTTGACCACCACTCGGGCACCCTCGCGGGCCGCCAATAAGGCATGTTCGCGTCCAATGCCGCGGCCAGCGCCGGTGACCAGAATTACCTTGCCGTCAAGCACACCCATGGTCTGCCTCCTCCCTTTTGTTGTTGGCAGGAAATCTACCGCCTGTTAGTCCGACTTGGAAGCCCTCCTCCCGGAGATGCGTCATTGAGGACCTAAATTCTGTGGTGATAATCTCAGTGTTAAGGGCTCCGCCCTCACGCGTTGCAATCAAAATAGATGGTCTCCCGATGCTCCGTGCTGCGTTTGTGCGGCCGCCGTCAATCTTAACTTCCTCTTGTTACTCCGCATTTGCCATTCGGCAGGGGTGCAATGGAATTGTACCCTCTATTGAAGCGTCTAAGCAGATATAGAAATTGACCAGTGTTGTCATATTTGACTTATTTTTTGTATGCATCGTGATTCATGGCCCATTGGATCGATTAAGGTGGCGCGCAAGGGTTTCGAGAAATTTCGCAAGGCAGTTCGCGATCGCATAGGCGCTGCCCTGACGATCGCTGCCGAGGGCCGCAAGGCCGATATTGCCGGCGAACTGTGGGTAGTGCATGCCTTCCAGAGGAAATCCAAGAGTGGCATCAAGACCCCAAAATTCGAGGTCGATTTGATCCGCGATCGTCTTAAACGCTTGGGAAAGGAGCTACTACAATGACCCAGGAAGAAACTGAACTGGTTCGGGGGAGTGGGAACGTCTTTTGCGATTCTGGCGATCCGGACGCGGACATAAGGCCGGCTAAGGCAATCCTTGCCTCGCAAATCATCGCCGTGATCGACGGAATAGCGCTCTCCGCGCGCAAGGCCGCCAGCATGACCGGCTTCGCGGTGGCCGGCTTTTCTCGGGTGCGGAACGCCGACCTTGGACGCCTTACTTTGGTCCGGTTGATTAAGATGCTTTGGACCCCGGCCGACAGCATCAAGGTGACGATCCAGCTTGCGCCACGGCCTGCTGGGCAGGGGATTTTGCCGCTGCCCGTATGATGGACGGGGAAACTAAATACTTATGGCGCAGACCACTTTGTCGGTGGCGACGGTATCGACCAGACTGCCAGTGACCAGGAAAACGACACCATCACACACGACCGCTTATAAAAAAATTCTAACTCACCCTGGCAATCCGTCAACGTCGCGCCGCCGACCGGCGCCCGGAGGGCAAAGGGACTATAACCCAGCGAGCTATTTCGGCAGCTTGCCCTGGACGCCTTCGACGTACCAGTTCATGGACAAAAGGGCGCCATCATCCAGGGTTTTACCGGCGGGCACTTTTTCCATGCCCGTTTGATCGCGGATCGGTCCGGCGAATGCATGCACGGTGCCGGCGATAATATCCTCCTGGGCCTTCATGGCCATGGCGCGGACCTCCGCCGGTATGGCTGCATTATAGGGCGCCATGCTCA
>CAUZBE010000539.1:0-2514 GCA_963577885.1 Alphaproteobacteria bacterium | reverse complement strand
AAACATGGCCGCCAGTGCATCAACCAGGGACCAACCCTCGGTGACCACCCGCCTGTTGCCAGACCCGGCCGCGACGGGCGGCGTCACCTTGGCTTCCGCCGATACCGACTTAACCTTGACGGGAGCGGCCGTAGCGGTCTCCGGCGTCACGGTTTTTGCCGGGGCCGGGTTCGCCGGTGCCGCCGCCACAGGGGCTAGCGGTGGGCTGGCAGCGGCGGCTAATTTTACCTGGGCGGGCAGGCGGGCGGGTGGACCGGCCGGACCGGAAATGGCCGGTACCAATTTGCCGAGGGTCCGCATGGCTGGCTTGTATCCGTCCTGGGCCGCCCGGTACAGCCAGCCGGCCGCCTTGGCCTCGTTCCGCTCCACCCCCTCGCCCCGAAGATAAAGCAGGGCCAGGTTAAATTGCGCCAGCGCATGGCCTTGGACCGCGGCGGTGGTGAACCAAAAGGCGGCTTGCAGAGCGTCCTCTTCCACCCCCTGGCCGCGCAGATACATGGCCGCCAGATTCGCCTGAGCCCGGGCCAGTCCGCCATCGGCGGCGAGACGATACCAGGCAGAGGCCTGGACAAAATTCTGCGGCACCCCTAGGCCCATGCGGTAAAGATGGGCAAGGTTGCGTTGGGCCGCGGGATCGCCCTGATGGGCCCAGGGCAGCCAAATCTCGCGCGCCTTGGCAAATTCGCTGCGATCAAAAGCCTCCACACCTGCCGTGAAGGGCTGTGCCGGCAGCTCGATCGCCGTTATCTCGGCAGGGGCCCGCTCCTGCGCTGGGGCCGGGACGGCGGCCACGGCGAGCAGCAACAAACATAATACGAACCAAACCGCCTGATGCCGCCCAATAGGCAAGGGAATAGCCGCAATAAGCCTAGCCGTTGACAATTTTCCAACTGCCATCCGCTTGCCTGCACGCCTTTCCATAAGCCGTCTCCGTCTTGCCACCCACAACAATCGTCTGATCGTACTCACGGCAATAATCCCCGGAGGCATTCTGGTAGGAGGGTCGCGGGGTGACTGTGCCGGAATTCCCGCTGTCGGGATTGCTCCAACTGACCGGGTTACCGGATGGCGCGGCTTCCAATGTCCGTTGGGTGGTTTGTTCCATGGCCAGCCGGTCGGCATTATCCAGAGATTTGCCTATCTCGCTGCCCAGAAATCCGCCCAATAGAGTTCCCGCGGCCACGGCTACGAGGGTGCCACGGCCTTTGCCGATTTGCGAACCGGCGACGGCGCCGCCGACCGCGCCAAGTAGGGTACCTAGGGTCTGTTTCTGGCCGCCTTCCTGACAGGCGGCCAAGGAAAGGGCGGTCAGCCCAATTGCAATATAACGTGCGCTTCGTATCATGGTTGTTCCCACTCGATGGCCATTACGTTTGGTATGTAATGTTCAGCCTGCCCGATTTTGGCCGATATCGCGACATCTCACCGCATGAATGCAGCTCGCTAATTACATATATATAGGACAAACAGCTTGGACTACTAGAGCAGAATACGGTCCCCGTCACTACAATGTGTTAACATTCGGCGTGCTGAATCTGGAGCCAGTTTCTTGAACGACGCGGTAGATAGCCAGGCCCCGGTCGACGGTGACCATGGCCTAAATGATAACCACAATGCCAAGCTGTTGCGGTTTGCGACTTATGCCGCCGTGAGCGTGGCATCATTGTTGATAATTGCCAAGCTGGTCGCCTGGTTTTTGACAGATTCCGTCGCTGTTTTGAGTTCGCTAATGGATTCGGTCCTGGATGTTGGGGCCTCCTTGGTCAATATGTATGCCGTCGCCCATGCCCTGGTGCCGGCTGATCGGGAGCATCGATTTGGCCATGGCAAGGCAGAGGCCCTAGCGGGACTGGCGCAATCAGCCTTTATTTCCGGATCGGCCCTGTTTTTGGTGGCCGAGGCCGGCCAGCGCCTGTTCGAACCGCACCCGATTGTACGGAGCGAGGTTGGCATCGCGGTCATGGTGCTTTCGCTGGTTCTGACCACAGCCCTGGTGTTATTTCAACGCCATGTGGTCAAGCGTACACAGTCGATCGCCATTACAGCCGATTCGGTGCATTACCGGGGCGATATCCTGGCTAATCTCGGGATTATCCTCGCCCTCGTCCTAGCCGGCCGTTTCGGATGGATTTATGCCGATGCCATCATCGCGCTGATCGTCGCTGGCTATATCCTGTTCGGAGCCTGGCGCATTATTCGCGCGTCCCTAGATCAGTTGATGGACCGCGAACTGCCCGAAGAACAACGGGCGCGCATTCGCCAGATCGCCCAGGCCCATGAGCAGGTGGCTGACGTTCACGATCTGCGCACCCGTTCGTCGGGCCTGCAATCGTTCATCCAGTTGCATATGGAGCTGGATGGCGACATGACCTTGCAGACCGCCCATGAAATTTCTGACGAGGTGGAAGCCTCAATCCTTACGGCATTCCCAGATGCCGAAGTTATCATTCATCAGGACCCGGCGGGGCTGGAAGAATGGCACCCCAAATTTCGAAACTGAAGCAACAGGATACC
>CAUZBE010000538.1:0-2520 GCA_963577885.1 Alphaproteobacteria bacterium | reverse complement strand
AGAAGATCCTTGCCGCCCACGCGGGCGCGGACACGGTCGCGCCGGGACAGTATTTGTGGTGCAAGGTCGATGCCACGAGCGGGCACAGGCTGGGTGACCTGGAGGCATTAGGGGTCGACCGGGTCTGGGACAAGGACCGGGTTTTCATGGTCGACGATCACCAAGCGCCGCCGCCGACCGTCGCGGCCGCCAACCGGGTGAAGGACCTGCGGCGCTTGATTAAGAAATACGAGATCACGAACTTCTTCGAGTACGGCCGCGGCGGCATCCTGCATCAGGTGTTCGCCGAACACGGCATGTACGCGCCGGGCGATCTCGTCGCGCAATGCGACTCGCACTCGACCGCGGGCGGGGTGTTCAATGCGTGCGTTACCAACGCGAACCTCGATGCCGTACACGTTCTTGCCTTCGGCGAGCTTTGGTTCCGGGTTCCGGAATCGGTGCGCGTGGTCCTGAACGGTACGCTCCCAGCGTGGTGCGTCGGGAAGGACGTCATCCTCAAGGTCGCAAGCGAATTGGGGACCGACTTTGGACTCTACAAGTCGGTGGAATATGTTGGCCCCGTGGCCAGCCAAATGAGCCTCGCGCAACGTTGGACCGTCTCCAATATGGGCGTGGAGGTTGGCGCCAAGTTTGCCATCTTCGAAGCTGACGAGAAGACCGACACGTTCCTTGCCGACCGGGTGAATCGCCCCTACGAGCACGTTGCCGCCGACCCGGATGCCTCCTACGAGGCCGAGTACGAGTTTGAATTGAGCGATCTGACGCCGATGGTGGCGCGGCCAGGCGATCCCGGAAACGGCGTCCCCGTCGAGGGGGTCAAGGCCGAGCGGGTCAAGGTCGATCAGGCGTTCCTCGGTTCCTGCACCAATGCGCGCCTGGAAGACCTGGAAGTGGCGGCGCGAATTCTGGACGGTAAGCAGGTCCACCCGGATGTGCGCATGCTGGTCAGTCCCTCCTCGCAAGAGGTGTTTTACGAAGCGCTCAAGGCCGGATACCTCGAAACGCTGGCCAAGGCAGGGGCGCTGATCGAACACTCGACCTGC
This sequence comes from Alphaproteobacteria bacterium, assembly GCA_963577885.1. Lineage (GTDB taxonomy): Bacteria > Pseudomonadota > Alphaproteobacteria. The sequence continues at coordinate 1,474 of CAUZBE010000538.1, read as the reverse complement.
GGGCCGTGCTATGGCGGCCACCTCGGCGTGCTCGGCGACGGCGAGACCTGCATATCGAGCAGCAACCGCAACTTCCAGGGCCGCATGGGCAGCCCGCTCGCCAATGTCTGGCTGGCGAGCCCGGCAACTGTCGCGGCGTCCGCGATCGCGGGCGAGATTGCCGACCCCCGCGACTATCTGTGACACAGGCGAGAGGAGCGAGACCATGGAAATCGTCCGAACCGGCCGTGTGTGGAAGTTCGGGGACCGCATCAGCACGGACCTGATGATGCCGGGCCACCGCGTGCTTGCGAACCCGGATCTTTCGATCGAGGAAGCGGCGAAGTTCTGCATGGAGGCCAATCGTCCCGGCTGGGCGGAGAGTGACGTGCAACCGGGCGATATCCTGGTTGCCGGGATCAATTTCGGCTGCGGCTCCAGCCGTAATGGATCCCAGTCGCTGAAGGCGCTTGGCATCGCGGTCGTGTTGGCCGAATCAGTGTCCCGCATCCACCTGCGCAATGCGGTCAATACCGGGCTGCCGACACTGGTGGCGCCCGGCATCACCGAATTCGTAGAGAACGGTCAGAGCCTGGAGGTGAACATCGTTACCGGCGAGATCAAGAATCTCGAAACCGGGTCCACGCTTAGCGCGGAAGCCTGGGCGGAGGGCACGCCGCCATACCAAATTTTGATGGCTGGCGGACTCGGTGCATACATGAAGGCGAAATTAAAGGAACGCGGCCTCATTTCCGCCTAACGCATTAGCCGACGTTCGGCGTTGACATCCAGCTTGCGTCACATCGAATTGATAAATCTTAAAAGTCAGTTCCGGGTCGTGTGTCACGAACGTCGCAAGGGTAATGGCCTTCAGCGCTTTTGGGCTGGCAGCAGGCAGGAAGCCATGCGCATTAATGTGTCCCAGCCAGATCGTCTTTCTTGCCCGGAAGGTAGCCCAGCGATTATTTATTCACCGGTCGCCGTGGCCTCGATCACGGCCTCGCCACCCGCCAATACGCGCGCTTGCTCGCGGAGTGGATAGCAGGCATCGGGCTGGACCCGTCGTTATTTGGGACGCATTCAATCTGCCGCACCAAGGCTACGTTGCGATACCGCTCTACCATTTTGTGAAACTATGATATCGGCGATTGGGGATTTTCATTTTAGGAATATTAGATTCGCAGTCATAGTATAACCCCGCGACAAAACGAAGATACCTGGACGGGCAACATGTGCGGCATTGTCGGCCTCTATCTCAAGAATCCGGATATGCGCGTCCGGTTGGGCGCCTACTTCTCGCCCATGCTGGAACAGATGACGGACCGGGGGCCGGACAGCGCCGGTGTCGCGATCTACCGCGACACGGCGGTCGGAGAAACCGCCGGGCAAGCCAAGGTTACGCTCTACGACTCCGATCTCCATTTCGATTGGGACGGCATCGCCGCCGAAGCCGAAAGGGACCTGGGCGTGGAGGTCTTTGTGGAGCAAATTTCCA
>CAUZBE010000537.1:0-2522 GCA_963577885.1 Alphaproteobacteria bacterium | reverse complement strand
CAGCCATTTGCGCCGCACGCCTTCGCTGGCCCTGAGCGGGGGTGAGAGGCGCCGGGTGGAAATCGCCCGCGCCCTGGCTTCGCATCCCGGTTTCATTCTGCTGGACGAACCGTTGGCAGGCATCGACCCTATCGCTCTGGGGGAAATCCGCGATCTGGTTTTGCATCTCAAGGACCGGGGAGTCGGCGTGCTGATCACCGATCACAATGTTCGCGAAACCCTAGATATCATTGACCGCGCCTACATCATACACGAGGGGCAAATTCTGACATCGGGCGCCCCGGCGGATGTTGTGGGTCACGACGACGTGCGTCGAGTTTATCTCGGCGAGCGTTTCTTGCTGTAGGATTTTTCAGCATGGCCATCGGTCCTAGACTGGAAATTCGCCAGACCCAGGCATTGGTCATGACGCCCCAGTTGCAACAGGCCATCCGCCTGTTGCAACTGACGAACCTGGAACTGAACCAGTATGTGGAACAGGAACTGGAAAGCAATCCAATTCTTGAACGGGCCGGTCAGGACGGCGTCAACGAAACGGCTACCATCGACGACGGAAATCTCACCGCGGATCCGATGGTGGATGTTCTGAGGGAGGCACTGACGTCTAGCGTTGGCATCAGCGACGATGGCGTCGTCAGTGATGCCGCGGCGAGAGAACTGGATGGCGCCACTCTGCCCGGCACAGATGGCCTGGATGGCGCCGACGTACCGCTGGATACGGATTACGACAATACCTACAACAACGACAGCGCGGCCGATCTGCCAACCGGTGATATCGACCCCAGCGCCAGCGAGGGTTATGAGCTTGGCGATTGGTCCGGCGCGAGCACGGGGATGAGCGGCGGCGAGTCCAGTACAGTGACAATGGAGCAGGTGCTGGGCAACAACATCAGCCTGAAGGAGCACTTGTTGCAACAAATGAACGTATTGTTGGTGGATCCCGCACAGCGCCTGATCGGTCGCGATCTGATCGAGCATTTGGATGCCGCCGGCTATTTATGCGAAGAGACCGGCTTTATCGCCGACCGCCTGGGCTGTGACGTGGCCCTGGTCGATGCCGTGCTGGGGCAGATGCAACAGTTGGATCCGCCTGGAATTTTTGCCCGTAACCTGAGCGAATGCCTGATCCTGCAATTGCAAGATAAGAATCGCTATGACCCGGCAATAGCGGCCTTAGTGAAAAATCTTCACCTGATGGTTTCCATCAATATACCGGGGATTTGCAAAATTTGCGGAGTAGGGCGTGATGACGCCGAAGAGATGGTCGCCGAACTGAAGGCGCTGAACCCGAAACCGGGCCAGGCATTTGATCATGACGTTGCCGCGCCGGTGGTCCCGGATGTCATTGTTTTGGAAAAGGCTGATGGCGGCTGGACTGTCGAGTTGAACAACGACAACCTGCCCCGCCTTTTGATCAACCGGCAATATTATGCCGAGATCAACGAGGCGGCCCGGCGCAAAGAGGATAAGGCCTATATCTCGGAATGCCTGCAATCGGCCAACTGGCTGATCAAGGCGCTGGACCAGCGGGCGCGCACCATTCTATCAGTGGCTTCCGAGCTGGTGCGCCAGCAGGATGGTTTTCTGGCCCATGGGGTCCCCGAATTGCGGCCCCTGAACCTACGCGCCATTGCCGAGGTGGTGGGCATGCACGAAAGCACGGTGTCGCGGGTCACGTCCAACAAATATGTTGCCACGCCCAGGGGCGTGTTCGAATTGAAATATTTTTTCACTTCGGCCCTTGCTTCGTCCAACGGTGGCGAAAATCATTCTTCGGAGGCGGTGCGGGAACAAATGCGTGATTTGATCGAAAACGAGGCGCCGACGGCTATATTGTCAGATGACAAGCTGGTTGAAATTCTGCGCCTTTCAGGCGTTGCAATTGCCCGGCGCACGGTAACGAAATATCGGGTCGCTTTGGGCATTCCCTCTTCGGTACAACGCCGCAGGGCCAAGCGCATGGCGGCGCGTGCGGTCGGTTGACAGTCTCCCACACCGGCCCTATGTTCCCGGCTCTTCGCTGCCAGGGCCAGAATTCGTGGTGGACGGCGAACGAAATGGCGTCAGCCGGATTTTCTGTTGACAAATTTGACCCAGAACCAGCTAAAGTAGAGCGTCATGCAAATCCTTGTTTCAGGCACGCAGCCCGACGTGGGTGAGGCCCTGCGCAGCCATGTTGATAAACGGCTGCAATCAGGCGTTACCAAGTATTTTCCTAGCACCATGGATGCCTATGTGGTGTTCGGCAAGGAAGGTCAGGGTTATCGCACCGATTGCTCGGTCCATGTGGGCCACGTTAATCAGGCCCAAGCCAAGGCGGGAGCTGGCGATATTTACCAGGCCTTTGATCAGGCTGCCGAGCGGCTGGAAAAGCGGCTGCGCCGCTATAAATGCCGATTACGGAGCCATCACGGAAACGAGTGGCTACTCCCGGATCGATTGTCGGCGCAAATCTATATCCTGGCGCCGAAGGCGGATGAAGCCCCGGAAAAGTTTCAGCCGGTTATCGTCGCCGAGCACAC
>CAUZBE010000536.1:0-2529 GCA_963577885.1 Alphaproteobacteria bacterium | reverse complement strand
CAGGAACATCGCGCGTGCACGTTTCGCTGGCCTGCGGGCAGCGCGGATGAAAAACACAGCCCGATGGCGGATTTATTGGCGACGGCACCTCGCCCTCCAAAATCTCATGCGACCGCGCCTCCTCAACCGCCGGGTCGGGCACTGGCACGGCGCTCAACAAGGCCTTGGTATAGGGATGTTGCGGGTTGTCGAACAATTCATCGCAATCGGCCAGCTCAACTATCTTGCCCAAATACATCACCGCGACCCGATGGCAGAGGTGGCGCACCACGGAAAGATCATGGGCGATAAACAGATAGCTGAAATTGAACTGTTCCCGTAGATCCTCCAACAGGTTGATGACCTGGGCCTGAATTGAAACATCCAGCGCCGAAACCGCCTCGTCGCACACTATAAATTTTGGGTTGACCGACAAGGCGCGGGCAATACCCACGCGCTGCCGCTGACCGCCACTCATTTCGTGCGGGTAGCGATCGGCAAAACGCGGACTGAGGCCGCAAATGCGTAGCAATTCTGCGACCCGCTCGCGGCGTTCGTTGGCGTCCTTGATTATGCCATGTACCCGCATAGCTTCCGAAATGATCGAGCCAATCTTCATGCGTGGATTGAGCGAGGAAAAGGGATCCTGGAAAATCACCTGCACATCCTGGCGCAGATCACTCATCTCGCTCGCCTTCATGCCGGCAATGTCAACACCAGCAAATATCACTTTGCCTGCGGTGGGGTTTTCCAGCCGCAGGATGCAACGACCGACGGTGGTCTTGCCACAACCAGATTCACCAACCAAGCCCAACGTCTCGCCCGGAGCTATCGTAAAGCTAACACCGTCCACGGCTTGTACCTGTCCCACGACACGACGCATGAGCATCCCTTCGGTGACGGGGAAGTGCATTTTCAAGCCTTCCACCCGCAACAGCGGTTCCACTTCGGCAGGGGAAGTTTCGTCTGCCGTATTGTCCACCACGCTCATGCGACCGTGCCTTTTTCTTGATCCAGGGTTTCATGATACCAGCAGGCGCTCATGTGATCACCCGCAACCGTTTCCAATTCGGGTATTCCATGCGCGCATCTCTCCGTGGCAAACCGGCAGCGCGGGCGAAAGGCGCAGCCGTCATCAAGCCTGGTTAGATCCGGCGGCTGGCCTTCGATTGGGATCAGTTTGGTCCCCCGCGGTTGATCCAGTCTCGGCACCGAGGCCAACAGTCCCAGGGTATAGGGATGACGTGGATTGTGATAGATTTCCTTGGCCGTCCCCGTCTCCACGATCTTGCCGGCATACATGACATTGACGCGGTCGGCATAGCGGGCCACGACACCTAAATTGTGGGTGATAATAAGCTGCGCCACGCCAAGCCGTTCCGAAAGCTCCTTCATCAATTCCAGGATCTGCGCCTGGATGGTGACGTCCAGTGCCGTGGTCGGTTCGTCTGCTATAATCAGCTTCGGCTCGCAACAAAGCGCCATGGCGATCATCACCCGCTGACGCATGCCGCCGCTTAAGTGATGTGGAAATTGGGTAAGGCGGCGGGCCGGATCGGAGATGCCGACCTGGCGCAGCAGATCCAGGGCCCGCGCTTTTACCTCTGTATCGCTCATATTCGTATGGCGGAACAGGGTCTCGGTCAATTGCCGGCCAACAGTGAACACCGGATTGAGCGAGGTCATCGGCTCCTGAAATACCATGGCTATTTCGCGGCCGCGCATGTCACGAATTTCAGCATCACTCAATTGGAGTAAATCCCGGCCTTCAAACAGCACCTGACCCTTTACGATGCGCCCAGGCGGATCCGGGATAAGGCGCAGGATCGACATGGCGCTGACGGATTTACCGCAACCCGATTCTCCGACAATGGCCACGGTCTCACCAACTCCGACGGAATAGCATATGCCGCCGACGGCGCGCACCACACCGTCACTGGTATCAAACTCCGTCGTCAGATCAATAATTTCAAGTAGATTACTCAGCGCCCATCCCCCGAAGCCCTACAACACAGTTAACGGCTCGTTGCCCCAAATTTTTTTAGTTTTATGTTTGACCCTGTTATCGGGCTACTTTCTAAAACTTAGGAGCATTCTTGATTTGGTGTCAAGAATATCATGTTAGTTGCCCTCCAGGGATGATTTCTCGCAAGCTGTAGCCTTGCCATTGCTGCTGGCCGGGTGTTCAAGGATTAGCGCAATGCCAAAACTCCCCGAACGGGTTATTCTGGGCATGTTAACGCCATCATCGAATACGGTTTTGGAGCCGACGACGACCCACATGCTAGATAGTCTGGATGAGGTCACGGCCCATTTCAGCCGCTTCAAGGTGACCGAAATCTCCCTATCCGAGCATGGGCTGGCGCAGTTTGATCATGATCGCTTTCTCACCGCCACAGATCTATTGGCCGATGCCAAATGCCAGGCCATCGCCTGGAACGGCACCTCCGCCGGCTGGCTAGGTTTCGACAATGACGAGGCTTTGTGCGCCCGCATTACCGAAAGCACCGGCGCGCCGGCCACCACTTCCATTCTGGCCAACAATGATTT
>CAUZBE010000535.1:0-2535 GCA_963577885.1 Alphaproteobacteria bacterium | reverse complement strand
CGTTGAATAAGCAGTATCTGGCCGCCGTCGCGGGTTTGCGGGCGGAACGCCATGGCGCCGCCGCGCAGGGTGGAGGTAGTCAGAAATGCCTCGAGCGTTATTCGCAGGAAGAGGCCCTTGTCAAAGCCGTCTTCACCGAATTCCGCCGCTGATACGTTGGCGAAAGTGGCCCAGGCGCCGATGGCGATACCGGAATTAAATTCTCTGACCACGGCGAATTAGGCGCCACGGTCGCTGGCCAGAAACTGACCGGCATGGATCTCTCCAATTGGGCCCATAAACGGCGTCTTATAATAGATATTTAGGTGTCCGGTGGTAACCTCATAGTCCCGAAAGTCGAGACGCTGATCGTAGTCACCTTGCCGCACCCGATTAACATCGACGCTGAGGGCCGGGCGCGAGCTGTAGGGGCGGCACAGGGTCTCACCGTCGACACCACCGAACATCTGTTCGAACAGGCCGGCGGAGGCGCGGGCGAACCAGTTTTCGGCAGGCTGAAACAGGTAATCGGCCTGCAGCCGGGAGATGTTGCCGTCGTCACCTTCCTGGGCATATTGCCGCAGGTCGCTACGCACATGGGGTAGCTGGCTGTCGGAATGCAGGGTAATTTGGCCCAGCATGGTTAGGATACTCTTGCCAACGGTGCCACCGATCAGCAGGCCCCGGTAAAGCTCCGCAGATGCTGTAAATGCCATCCATACTTGATAAACATAAAATGTATCCGGCCCGCCGACATGCCTGCGTAGAACCAGCCGGGCGTCCCAGCTCAAGGTCGGATAGCGCCCGCGCGTCCTATTCCGCGGCGGACGATACCCTCGCGTCTCCCGTGACGAATTCGTAGTCACGGTCATGCGCTAAGGCCGGGATATGTCCCCGCGCCTTGCCCACGGCCGCCAAATCGATCTTCGCCAGGCTAACGCCCTCGTCCAATCCGGCGTCCGACAGCACTTCGCCCCAAGGCGCGACGATGAGCGAATGGCCGTAACTGAGGCGGCCGGTAACATGCTCGCCGCATTGCGCCGCCGCGATCACGAAACAGCCGGTTTCAATGGCCCGGGCCCGCATCAAGACATGCCAATGGGCCTCCCCCGTGACCTGCATGAAGGCCGACGGAATTACCAGAACGTCGGCGCCAGCCTTGGCCAGATCGCGGTAAAGGTGGGGAAAGCGCAAATCATAACAGATGCTCAGGCCCAGTTGACACCAAGGCAGGGGGGTCAGCACTGCCTGGGCGCCGGGCCGGTAGTTATTTGATTCACGCAGGCTTTTACCATTGGGCAGGTCCACGTCGAACATGTGAATTTTGTCATAGCGGGCCGCGATGGCGCCCGTGGGATCAATCAGATACTGCCGGTTCGCCAGGCGCTCCTCATCCTTCAGCAAGACCGAGATCGATCCTGCTAATAACCATGCCCCGGTCTCCACCGCCCAACCGCGAAAAGCGTCCAGGGCCGGATGGGCAGCCTCGACAAACGCCTTGGCGCGGATATTCTCGCGTCCCACTTCGATCATGGCGGCGCATTCGGGCGTGGTGATAAAATCGGCTCCTGCCGCGCGGGCCTGCCTAATCATACGGCCCAGGCGGGCAATATTATCATCCAGATCGTTGGAGGCATTAATTTGCACGCAGGCGGCGGTAAATCCGGTCATGGCCTGTACCCTCATTATTAGCCTTCGGCAGCCAAAGTCAAAAGTGGGTCTAATTGTTGCTGCTCGTCCAAGGCGTAAAGCTCCTCACAGCCGCCGATATGGCGCTCCCCGAAAAAGATTTGCGGCACCGTGTAACCGCCGTTGGCGCGCTGCTGCATCTCATTCCGGGCCCCCGGCACCATGTCCACATCAATCTCTTTATAGCTAACGCTCTTGCTCTCCAGCAGCTTTTTGGCATGAAAGCAAAAGTGGCAAAAGCCCGTAGTGTAAATTGTAACGTCCGGCATTCCGCTTCCTTTATTATTTTCCCGTATGTTCCGGCTATGGTACCCGGGCCATGGTGAGAACATCCACCCGGGCCGCGCCATGGCGCTTCAATGTTCTGGCACAGGCCGACACCGTGGCCTCGGTGTTGAATACATCGTCTATCAAAACCACGTGAACGCCCTAAAGTCGAGCCCTATCGGCCTCTCGCACGGCAAAGGCACCCTGTACATTGCGCGCGCCCCGGCTCGACTGCGGCAACCCTGGCTGGGGGTCGCCCGCCAACGTTGTAGCAGATTGGGATAGCTGGGAATGCCGCAGTGCTGGCACAGCGCCCGGCTTAACAACCCCGCCTGATTATAGCGTCGTCGTAACAGGCGCCAGCGGGTGCAGGGGCACGGGCACCAACAGATCCGCATCAGACCAGAACAGGGCGCCTGCGCGGGCCAGCCATTGCCCGAATGCCGGCATCCCGTCCAGGCGATTGCCATGCTTGAGCCACAGCAGCTGCGCCCGGCTGCAATCATCATAAACCAGCACGGCGCGGGCCCGGTCATAGTCGGGCCGGCGGCGGCTGCAGGCGGCGCATAACGCCTCTTCGCCCTCGTCGTGGGGAAAAGG
>CAUZBE010000534.1:0-2548 GCA_963577885.1 Alphaproteobacteria bacterium | reverse complement strand
TGGGCGACGCAGATGCTGGGTGATATGGGCGCCGACGTGATCAAGATTGAAACCCCGGCGGGCGATACCACACGAAATCTTGGTCCGCGCCGGAACGAGGGCATGGCGTCGCTGTATCTGGCTACCAATCGTAACAAGCGCAGCATCGTGCTGGATCTGACCCAGCAGGCAGGCCGGGATGCGTTGTTCAAGATCGTTGGCACCGCGGATGTCTTTGTGCATAACATGCGCCCAAAAGTGGCCAAAAAACTCGGCCTGGAGTACGAAAAATTTGCCGCCGCTTACCCCGATCTGATATTTTGCGCCACCTATGGTTTCCGCAAGGACGGACCCATGGCCGACAATCCCGCTTATGACGACATCATCCAGGCCGCCTCCGGCCTGGCGGACCTGCAGACCGTTACCGCCGGTGAGCCCCGCTTCGTGCCCACGATCATGGCGGACAAGACCACCGGTTATAATGTAGCCGCCGCCATCCTGGCCGGGCTGGTGGCGCGGGGGAGTGGCGCCGGCGGCCAGGAAATCGAAGTGCCCATGTTTGAAACCCTGGTGGACTTCGTCATGGTGGAGCATCTGTACGGTGCCGCGTTCGAGCCGCCGATTGATAAGATGGGCTATCAACGCCTGCTCAATACCGGGCGACGCCCCTACGCCACCAAGGACGGCTATCTTGCGGTCTTGCCCTATACGGACGACAATTGGCGGCGGCTATTCGAGATCGCGGGCCGGGATGATTTGATCGGCGATCCGCGTTTTGCCGATATTTCCGCACGGGTCAAAAATTCTCAGGAAGTCTATGACCTACTGGGCGAGATCGTCGCCACCCGAACCTCCGCGGAGTGGAAGCGCGCGCTGGATGAGGCCAGCATTCCGGTCATGGCCGTCAATACCAAGGAGGAGTTGTTGCAGAACGAACAGCTGGTTACCTCGGGCTTCTGGCAGCTGCAGGAGCATCCCACCGAGGGCACCTTGCGCATGACAGATCCGCCAACCCGGTTCTCCAAAACACCCTCGAGCCTGCGCCGCCTGCAACCGCATCTGGGCCAGCACAGCGCTGAAATTCTCGCCGAATCCGGCTATTCGGAGAGCGATATCGAGGAGCTCCTGGCAGCAGCGGCGACCCGGCAGGCCTGAAATAATTGCGGTCTAAGGGCGGATTGGCCGTATATCCTACAGCTTGATTGGGCGGCTGGACCCGGACACAAACCACGAAAGGCGGATCACATGCGCGCAGTAGGCGTTTTCGTTCACGGCGGCCCGGAGGCACTGGAGGTCGTCGATCTGCCCGGGGTTCACGCCGGGCCCGGTCAGGTGCGCCTGCGTGTGCACGCCGCAGCGGTGAACCCTACCGATACCATGGCCCGGAACGGCTCCCGCGCCGAACAGCAAAAGGCCGATCCGTCCCCTTACGTGCCGGGCATGGATGCGGCCGGGATCGTTGACGAGGTTGGCGCGGGTGTCACCACCGGTATACAAATCGGTGACGCAGTCATGGCCATGGTAGTCCCCCAGGCTAGCCACGGCGCCTACCGAGAACAGATCGTGCTGGAGGCCCGGGCGGTGGTGCCCGCCCCCGCCGGCACGACCCACGTTCAGGCCTGCACCCTGCCCATGAATGGCCTCACGGCCCGTCTGTCGCTCGACCTGCTCGGGCTGTCATCGGGACAGAGCCTTGCCGTCACCGGTGCCGCGGGCGCCTACGGTGGTTACGTCATCCAGCTCGCCAAGGCCGAAGGCTTGACCGTCATCGCTGATGCGTCCGAGGCCGATCATGAACTAGTCGCCGCCCTCGGCGCCGATATCGTCGTTCGCCGGGGCGACGATGTCGCCGCTCGGATACGGGAGCATTTCCCGGACGGCGTCGATGGCCTGGCCGACGGCGCTGTCCAGAACGAACGGGTCATCGCGGCGGTCCGCGACGGCGGTGCGTTCACGGCGGTGCGGGGTTACGCCGGCGATCCGCAACGGGGCATAAATTTCACGGCCACCTGGGTGCGCACCTATGATGGTGAGTTCGAGAAACTAGACCGCCTGCGGCAACTGGTGGAGGCGGGCACCGTCACCCTCCGCGTGGCCGAGACTTACCCGCCGGAGCGGGCCGGCGAGGCCCATCGGCGGCTCGAGGCCGGCGGCACCCGGGGCCGGCTAGTCATCACGTTCTAACGCTTTCCCAGTTTGACTGGAATTGTTGGGCCACCCGCCTATGCGCTGATCCCAAGCAGTGCGGCGGCGGTGCCGCCGAGGATTGCGATCTTGTCGGCATCGCTTAGGCCTGGGGTTTCGAGGATGACATCGATCGCGGTCGCCGTCCACGGATAGGGATAGTCGGTTCCCACCATGAGCTGGCTGGCGCCGACCTCGGCGGCCAGATGGCGCACGCCTTCGGGCCGGAAAACCATTGTGTCGTAGTACAATTGCTTAAGGTACTCCGACGGAGATTTCTTGATGGTCCCGTGCGGCCCGCCCGGACAAAGATCGGGGCGGACAGGGCCGCCGCGATCAAAACGGCCGGCATAGGAGGGCAAAAAGCCTCCCGCATGGGCGCCAC
>CAUZBE010000533.1:0-2550 GCA_963577885.1 Alphaproteobacteria bacterium | reverse complement strand
TGGCGACGGCTGGTTCATTCCCGGCACCGGCATCGCTAATCTGCCTCCGATGCTGGCGGACCTACGCGCCGCCTGCCAGGCGGAGGGCCGGAATTACGACGAGATCGAACTGACCGTCATGTGGGGGCCAAAGGGCGGGGCCGACTCCCTGAAGGCGCTGGCCGATCTGGGCATCTCCCGCGTCGTCACCATATTGGGCGGCAATGGCATCGACGGTATCAAGGCCATTGCCGAGGCTCATATCCGCTAGTGGCCCTATTCTAACGGATGGTTCCCATCCGTGAGAACCGAAAGACCACGAGGCTCTGAAGGCTCGTGGGGCGAACCAAAATTCTAAAGGATCAGATAAATGGACGAGAGTAGAATTCCCATACTGGTTGGCTGCGGCCAGATCACCCAGCGGGAAACGGACCCCGGAGCAGCCCAGTCCCCCATGGATCTGACGGCGGCCGCCGCGCGCCAGGCGGCGGAAGATTCCAGCGCCGGTGACACCCTGCTGGCGGCCCTGGATACGGTTCTGGTGGTGCGCTCCTTCTCCGACAGCTCCTGGCGCTTCGCCTCACCTTTTGGACAGCAGACCAATCCCCCGAAATCCTTGGCTGGGCGTATTGGCGCTACCAACGCGCAACGCCTGATTTACACCCATTCGGGTGGCAACATGGTGCAATGGTCCATCAACCGGATGTTCGAGATGATTACCCGTAGCGAGGTGGGCGCGGCGTTGATCGCCGGCGGCGAGGCCCTGGCCACGCAAAAAGCGGCGCAGCGCGCCGGTCTCGCGTTGGACTGGCACGAGGATCCCGGCGGCGAACCGGAAATGTGGGGCGTGGACAAGCGCGGCTGGAACGATGTGGAGGACCGCCACCGCATGGCCGGCGCCATCTTCGCCTACCCGCTGTTCGAAACCGCCATTCGGGGCCAGCACGGCTGCACGATAGCGGAACATGGCACCGCCATGGGTAATTTGTTCTCCCGCTTCGCCGCCGTCGCCGCCGCCAATCCCCTGGCCGACCGGCGCCAGGGCTATAGCGCGGCGCAGATCGCCACGCCGAGCCCGGACAACCCTTATATTGGCTTTCCCTATACCAAGTTGATGAACGCCAACGCCTTTATCGATCAATCCGCCGCCTTGATCCTGACCTCGGTCGCCAAGGCCAGGGCCCTGGGCATTGCAGAGGAAAAATGGGTTTATCTGCACGGTTGCGCCGATGCCTACGATCATTGGTACATTTCCGACCGGAAGAATTTTTATTCCTCACCCGCCATGGCTGCCGTTGGCGAGGAAGTCTTCGCCATGGCGAATACGGACGTGGATCAAATCGGCGCTTTTGATATTTACAGCTGTTTCCCCTCCGCTGTGCAAATCGCCTGTCAGGAAATGGGCATTCCAACGGATGATCCCCGCGGCCTAACAGTCACCGGCGGGTTGCCCTATTTCGGCGGCCCCGGCAATAATTACGTCACCCATTCCATCGCCGAAATGATGAACCGGGTCCGCGCCCGGCCCGGCATGAAGGGCCTCGTCACCTCCAACGGTAACTATGTCACCAAGCAATCGGCCGGCATTTACAGCACGGATGCACCGGAGAAGCCGTTCGCGCCGAAAGACCCGGAGATCTATCAGGCCGTGATCAATAGCGACAAAGGCCGTCGGTCGGTCGAGACGCCCAACGGCGCGGCGGAAATCGAAACCTATGCCGTCATGCACGACCGTGCCGGCCCATCCTACGCGGTTCTGTTTGGTTTACTGGAAGACGGCAGCCGTTTCATCGCCAATACCCCGGACGATCCAGGGCTACTGGCCCATATGACCGGCAACGACTATCTAGGCGCACGTGGCAAGGTTGCCCATAACGAGGGCCTGAATATATTCACGCCAGATTAGCCGCCGGGGCAATCACGGCCGTCAGTTTGAAGCGATTGGCGTCACCGTTTCCCACCAGCGGTTGGAAAGAAATGGCGCGCCTACTTCCACCACCTCGCCGACACGTGGCGTGATCAGATCAACGTTAGTCTCGCCAGCCGTCTTAACCGCTCGCTAAATGGGTTCATCCCAGTCATGGAAGCCAGATTGAAGGTTGCCCAATGTACCGGCAGCATGCGGCGCGCCCGCACCGCAAGGTGTGCCCTGACGGAGTCCTCGGGCGTCATATGGATATCAAACCAGTTCGCGCCCGGCCCGTAGGCGCCAATTTTGATGATGCTTAGATAAAATGGACCCAATCGCTTTCCAATTGTTTCGAAATGATCGGAAAATCCCGTATCACCGCTGTAATAAATGCGGTGTTCAGATCCTATGATGGCCCAGGAAGACCACAGTTTGTTCTTTTGATCGCGCAAACTTCGGCCTGAATAGTGTCGGGACGGCGTACAGATTATCTTCAGGCCATCTACCTCGACATTTCCCCACCAGTCCAATTACGTGATCTGGCTGTTTGGTATGCCTCATTCATCAAGATGGGATCCGACCCCAAGAGGGACAAAAAGGCGCGTTCCCCTTGCTGATAAAAATTGGATGGTGGCCTTGTCGAGGTGGTCATAGTGATCATG
>CAUZBE010000532.1:0-2554 GCA_963577885.1 Alphaproteobacteria bacterium | reverse complement strand
ACCCCTTCATCCAACTAGCCCAAGCCGCGACCTACAGTGCCCGTTTGGCGCTTGGCGTTGGTGTCTACCTGTTACCTCTGCGCCATCCGGGGCCGGTCGCGAAGCAAGTGGCCAGCCTGGATCACCTTTCAAGCGGGCGGCTGATCCTCGGGGTTGGCGTGGGGGGTGAGTTCAAGACGGATTTCGAAGTTGCGGGCGTCTCGGTCTCCGAACGTGGGGCCCGTCTGACCGAAGGTATTCATGTGTTGCGCAAACTTTGGAGTGGCGAAACCGTGTCCCACGACGGCACCTATTTTTCGTTCCCGGAATTGACCATGTCGCCCCCGGCCCGCCAGCCGGGTGGCCCACCGATCTGGTGTGGCGGCCGCTCGGCGGCGGCCCTGCGCCGGGTCGGCGAAATCGGCGACGGCTGGTTATCCTATGTGGTCACACCGGCCATGTATAAGGAGTCCCTGAACCGGATCCATGATGCGGCGGCCGCGGCCGGCGGACCCGACCGGCCCTTTGGCACCGGGCACCTGTTATTTGCCACAATCGATGACACCTACGAAAGCGCCCTGGACAAGGCGACGGAAACCTTGAGCGTGCGCTATGCCATGGACTTCCGCGCAGCGGCCAAGAAGTATTGCGCCTTGGGCCGGCCGCAGGATGTCGCTGAAAAGTTGCTGGAATTTCACGCCGCGGGCGCCCGTCACGTGATTATGGATTTTGTCGGCCCCTACGAAGACCGTGACCGACAAATCATCCGTTTTGCGGAAGAAGTCCTGCCTTTGATGAAGGGTCTACGTTAAAGGTGTTGGGGTGCCGGGTTGGGCCCGGCAATTTGATTTGGTAAATTTCTGATGAGCGTAAGTAACATCGTCAAACAGCATCTCGATGCCGCCATCGCCGGCGCCGACCAACAAGGCCATCCGCCGGAGACTGTTGCCCGCACCATGCCGTCCTTCGTCATCGTGGCTTACCGCGAACACCGCGAATTAGCGGATACTCGCAACGAGCTAATTTATACAATCAAGAACCTTGACCCGGACACGGACTACGAATTCATGCAGCCCTAGAGCAATTCAAAATTAATGAGAACGCGGTACGCAAGACACCAAACCGAAGGACCCTCGTGTTTGGTTCGCACTACTAGGATCAGGCGATCCAGCCACCGCCCAGAACCCTGTCACCATCATACAAAACACAGGCTTGCCCCGGGGCAACGGCGTCTTCGGGCCGCATCAGCTCCACCGCGATTTCACTCTCGGCGCCCGTCTTGCAAACGTTCAAAGTGGCGGCGACCGGCGAATGGGTCGAGCGGATCCGCGCCTGCACCGCGCGTCCTTGCGCAAGCGCTTCATTATCCAGCCAATTAACATCGTGCAAGCGCACCAGACGCTGGCCAAGGGCCGACTTGGGGCCCACCACCACGCGCTTTGTGCCGGCATCCAGGCGCAGCACGTACAGCGGTTCGGGCCCGGGAAGACCCAGGCCCCGGCGCTGCCCCACGGTAAAATGGATCACGCCTTTATGCCATCCCAGGACCCGGCCGGCGGCATCGACGATCTCGCCCGGCTCCGCCGCGCCGGGGCGCAGCCGTTCGATCAAATCGCCATAGCGGCCATCGGGCACGAAACAAATATCCTGACTGTCCGGTTTTGCCGCGACGGGCAGTTGGAAAGCGTCAGCCAGCGCGCGTGTCGTCGATTTCGCCGCTAGATCGCCCAAGGGAAAGCGCAAGTATGCCAGTTGGTCCCGATTGGTGGTGAACAAAAAATAACTTTGATCCCGAATAGGATCGGCGGCGCGGTGCATCTCGAGGCCCCGGTCGCCTGCGATGCGGCGGACGTAATGTCCGGTGACCAGGGCGGCGGCGCCAAGTTCCCGCGCAGTCGACAGAAGATCCACGAATTTGACCCGCTGGTTGCAGCGAATACAGGGAATGGGCGTGGCGCCGGCCAAATAATCCTCGACAAATTCATCGATCACGGCGGCGCGAAATCGGTCCTCATAATCCAGCACATAATGGGCGATGCCCAGACCATTGGCCACCTGCCTGGCGTCATGGATGTCGGCGCCGGCGCAACAGGCGCCGGACCGCTTGATAGCCTGGCCATGATCGTAGAGTTGCAGGGTAATACCGACCACTTCATAACCGGCCCGTTGGCACAGAGCCGCACATACGGAGGAATCCACGCCGCCGGACATGGCGACGACAACACGCGCCCCATCCGCCACCCCGTCCAGGCGGAAGCCCTCGGCGATCATCTGTTCCGGTATCTGTGCGGTTACCATGGCCGGCAATATAGTGCCATCGCCCCAGGCAGCAAGGGATTCCTAGGTGCGCGGCCGAAATTGAACCACTTTTCGAGTAATTTATAAACTAAATAACGCGAAGCTCGCTTGATCATGAGCATGGATGAACAATTATCTGCCTCCACGTCGCTGCCCGAACCCAATCCAGAGCCACCGTGGCGCCAGGCCAATGGCCTGGCCGGGCAAGGTGATTATTGGGTGAGACCCCGCTGTATCTGGAAGTCACCGATCCATGGCCGAATCAGCCCAGGGTCTC
>CAUZBE010000531.1:0-2567 GCA_963577885.1 Alphaproteobacteria bacterium | reverse complement strand
TGATGCCTTGCCGATCCGCCAATTTCAGCGGTCCGAAGACGGCTGGCATGAACGCATGGTGGGTAGGCGGGATGACCGGCTATGCCTGCTGCTAAACCCCGGTATGGTGCCCAGCGCGCCGTTGTCCGGAGCCCTGCAATCCGCACCCATTGATGCCGTTATCGAGGTGTCCCCGGCCCGCACGGCGGCCATGGCGGAACTGGCCCAACGCCTGGTCAGCCACGGCGGCGCGGCCGTGATCGTCGATTACGGCCACGAGGCAAGCGCACCGGGCAATACCCTACAGGCCATGCGGGGACACGGGTATGTGGATATTCTGGCGACGCCAGGCGCGGTCGACCTGACCGCCCATGTGGACTTTCAGGCCCTGGGCGAAGCGGCCCGCCAGACCGGGGCCCATACCTGGGGGCCCGTTACTCAGGCCGCTTTCCTAAACCAATTGGGCATCGCGGCGCGGGCCCACGCGCTGCAAAGAAACGCCACGGCGGCGCAGGTCGAGGCGGTCAGCGCGGCCTTGCATCGGCTGACCGGTCGGGGTCAAATGGGACAATTGTTCAAGGCGATGGCCGTGACCGCGGACGGAGATGCGCCACCGCCCGGATTTGAGGAGGCATGATGCAGCCGAGGCCCATAACCCACCCGCACCTTGACGCCGGGCCATTGGCGCATGGATTTTTCACCCGCCGGGGCGGTGTTTCCAAAGGTATTCATGGTGGCTTGAACTGCGGCTATGGCTCCGACGATGCGCAGGATTCCGTTGCGCAAAACCGCGCCCGTGTCGCGGACGCCTTGGCCGTCGCGCCCGACGATCTGATCACCCTGCATCAATTCCATAGCGCCGATGTGGTGTTGGCCCAGCAGAGCTGGTCCCCTGACACAGCCCCCCGTGGTGACGCCATGGTCTGCACCACCTCAGGTATAGCCTTGGGTATCCTGACCGCTGATTGCGCGCCGGTGCTCTTCGCTGATACCCGAGGGGGGGTCATCGGGGCGGCGCATGCGGGCTGGCGTGGCGCCCTGACGGGGGTTCTGGAGGCGACCGTGCAGGTCATGGAGGACCGGGGCGCCCGGCGGGACAGGATCACCGCCGTGGTCGGGCCCTGTATCGCCCAGGCCTCTTATGAAGTGGGCCTGGAATTTCTGACTGAATTCACGGCTCGGAATCCGGGTTTCGCACGTTTTTTTGATCCCACCGCCAAGGCCGGCCACCACCAGTTCGATCTTGCGGGCTTCGTCATGTCCCGGCTAGGCGGTCTAGGCCTAGACCGGCACCACGACCTGGCCCTGGATACCTACGCCGACGATGACTTGTTCTATAGCTACCGCCGTTCGTTCCATCGCAATGAAAGCGATTACGGCCGTCAGATCGCCGCCATCACGTTGTTAGAGAACTGAAGCCGGGACCGCCCATGACCATTGCGACTATTCAAGCCGACCGATTTTCTATTCCGCTGCCTGAAACCCTGTCGGATTCCACTCATGGGGAGATGTCTTTTTTTGAACTGGTCTGTGTGCGCATCCGCGACCAGGATGGTGCCGAGGGCATGGGCTATACCTATACAGTCGGCACGACCGCCAATGCCATTCTCAGCCTGATCCGTGATGATCTAAGCTCGTTGGTGGTCGGTGCGGATGCCAGCAAGATTGAGGATCTGTGGCAGCGCATGTGGTGGCATCTGCATTATGCTGGCCGCGGCGGCGCGGCCAGCTTTGCCCTCTCCGCCATCGATATCGCCTTGTGGGACCTGAAGGCCAAACGGACCGCGCAACCCTTGTGGCGGCTGCTCGGCGGCCACAATCCGGAAGTCTTAGCCTATGCGGGCGGGATCGATTTATTTTTCCCCCTGGAGAAACTTCTGGCCCAGACCCAGGCCAATCTGGACAAGGGTTTCCACGCCATAAAGATGAAGGTTGGACGCGACAAATTGAACGAGGATCTGGCACGTGTCGCCGCAATGCGGGATTTTCTGGGCCCAGATTTCCCCCTGATGGTGGATGCCAATATGCGCTGGCGGGTGGATCAAGCCATTCGCGCCGCCCGGGCCATGGCTGAATATCGCCTAGTCTGGTTGGAAGAGCCTACCATCCCCGATGATCCCCTGGGCCATGGCCGGATTGCACGTGAAGGTGGCCTACCCATCGCGGCGGGAGAAAACCTGCACACCCTGTACGAGTTCCGCAATCTCATCGCCGCGGGCGGTGTCGATTTTCCTGAACCCGACGTCTCCAATTGCGGCGGTATCACGGTCTGGATGAAAGTAGCCCATTTGGCCGAAGCCAATAATTTGCCTGTCACATCGCACGGCGTGCACGACCTGCACGTACATCTTTTAGCCGCCGTACCAAATAAATCTTATCTGGAAGTGCACGGCTTTGGACTGGAACGTTTCATCGCGTCCCCCATGTGCCTGACTGACACCGGCCATGCCATCGCCCCGGAGCGCCCCGGCCATGGCGTCGAATTCGATTGGGCGGGACTGGAGGTATACCGAGCCTGATATAGTTCAGTTTCGATATTCATCGAATTAAGACTAACGTTTTCGTTCACACTAGTGTGCTAAAACGCA
>CAUZBE010000530.1:0-2587 GCA_963577885.1 Alphaproteobacteria bacterium | reverse complement strand
CATTGGCTGGCTGCACATTACCGTCGTGGCCCAGTTTGTGGTGGTCGTTCCTATCCGACATATCCTGCGTACCCTTCTAATACTGGTATATCGTATCATGGCCAACCGATGACCCGATAGCCGGGGAACGAAATCGGAGGCGCGGATTGCTGCAACGTAAAGAGGAAGGGACGCGATTATGGGCCGCCGCATTGTTGATTTGTCGATCTATCTGGAAAATGACGTTGTTTTCGATCCGCCGGGCTACCGGCCTAAAATCGACTATCTGACGCACCGCGACACGGCCGAAGATGTGCGTGGTTTCTTTCCGGGCCTGGCCTTGGACGGCTTGCCGGACGGCCAGGGCCTGGGCAGTCGAATGGGTGCATGCGATGACCCATAACGGGACCCATCTGGACGCGCCCTATCATTTTCACACCACGATGAACCGGGGCGAGCGCGCGGTCACCATCGACGAAGTGCCGCTGGAATGGTGTTTCAATCCGGTCGTAAAACTTGATTTTCGGCATTTCGAAGATGGCTATGTGGCCACCGCCGCGGACATTGCGGTGGAACTTGAGCGTATCGGCCATAGCCTGGAGGCGCTCGACATCGTCGTCGTCAACACCGCCGCCGGCGCCGCCTACGGGCGCGAAGACTATGTGGCGACGGGATGCGGCATCGGGCGCGAGGCGACGCTCTATCTACTGGAGCGCGGCGTACGCGTGACCGGCACCGATGGGTGGAGTTGGGACGCGCCGTTTGTCCACACGCAAGCCAAATTCGCCGAAACCGGCGATCCCGGCCTGATCTGGGAAGGGCACCGCGCGGGGATGGAGATCGGCTACTGCCACCTTGAGAAATTGCACAACCTTGAAGCGTTGCCGGGCAACGGCTTCATGATCGCCTGCTTCCCCTTCAAAATCCGCGCGGCTTCGGCCGGGTTCACCCGCGCGGTCGCAATCTTCGACCATGAGGACGCGGCAGGTTAACAATTTGTCCGCGAAGATTTCGCGCCATCAGCCCCCATCCTGTCCGGTGTACCAATCGAGGATCTGTTCGCCCGTCCACATCAACACCCCCGGCCGCGCGAGGATGTACTGGTAGATTTTTTCGAGATACCCGATGCGGTGCGGAACACCGGAAAGGTAGGGGTGGACGCTGATCGCCATCACCCGGGTTATGGATTCGCTTTCCAGATAAAGCCGGTCAAACTGATCGACCGTGCGCTTGAACATGGCGTCGGATGGCTGGTTTTGCAGGGCGAATATGGGAATGTCATTGGTTTCCACCGAATAGGGCACCGAGACCATGGAACCGTCCTTCGTGGCGATCCGGCAGGGTTGGTCGTCAAGCACCCAATCGGCGACATACTCAACGCCTTCGCTGGCGAGAACGTCAATCGTCGTGTCCGTTTCGGTAAGACCCGGACATTCCCAGCCACGCGGCGGTCTTCCGGTGAATTGCGCAATAATGTCATTGGTGCGCCGGATGGCATCCCTCTGGTCCTTCAGCCGATGCATGGGCCCCTGGACAAATCCATGCCCCATGAATTCCCAGCCGGCGTCGAGCGCGGCCCAGGCGATGCGGGGATAGGATTGGCAGACAATGCCGTTCAAGGCCATGGTCGGCGTGATGTCGAAGCGCTGGAAACAATCAAAGAGCCGCCAAAACCCGACGCGCATGCCGTATTCATGCCAGGCCCAATTGGGCAGGTCGGGTATCAAAGGTTTTCCCATTGGTGGCGGCAGAACCGCCCGTGGCATGGCGCCGCCGCTATCCCATTCTTCGACATTGACGATGGTCCACACGATCATCCGGGCGCCGTCGGGCAAGGCCAGCGGCGGCCGGTCGACGATTGCCGAATAAGGCACCCGGTCCTTGAAGGAAACCATCGACAATACTCCCCCGATTATCGGTCAAAAACCTAGGCACCCAGGTAGTATTCCTTGATCATATCGTTATTTTGCAGGTCTTCGGCGCTTTTGCCCTCGAACGCGATCTGGCCATGAACTATGATATAGCCGCGATTGGCAATCTTGATCGCCTGGTTGAAGTTCTGTTCCGCCATCAGAACGGTCAGGTTACGAAGTTCTTTTAATTCCTTGATCTTGGCAATCATCCGTCTGACCAAAATCGGCGCCAGCCCGACCGAAGGTTCGTCGATTAGCAGAATTTTCGGTTCCGACATCATTGCCCGGGCCACGGAGATCATCTGCTGCTCGCCGCCGCTCATGCTACCGGCCATCTGATGGCGCCGTTCGAGGAGTACGGGAAAGGCTTCGAATACGAAGTCCAAATTCTCGTCGATTTTGGCCCGCGCCGCTTTTCGGAAGGCCCCCAGGATCAAGTTCTCCTCGACGCTCAGGCTGGGAAACAGGCGCCGGCCTTCGGGCACCAGCGCGACCCCCAGATCGACGACTTCCTGCGGCGCCTTGCCCACAAGATCGATGCTTTCACCATCCACATTGAGAGTGATTTTTCCGGCCGCAGGGGCGACAATGCCCATGATGCATTTGAGCAATGTGCTTTTGCCGTTGCCGTTCGAACCCAGCAGAACGACGGTTTCGCCATTTTCCGCCGTGACCGTGACGTCATGCAGCACTTG
>CAUZBE010000529.1:0-2601 GCA_963577885.1 Alphaproteobacteria bacterium | reverse complement strand
GGACGATCATGGGGAGGCGATTACGGCCTTTCTGGAAAAACGCGAACCGACATTCACCAATACCTGATAAGATTGCGGCTATCAGGAAAACAAAGGAACCGTGTGATGTTGAAAGTTTATGGCCGTACCAATTCGGTCAATGTGCAAAAGGTCATGTGGATGATCGGAGAACTCGGCCTGGACAGCGAACGCATGGATGTGGGTGGGGCGTTTGGGCGGAACGACCAGGACTGGTATCTGGCCCTGAACCCCATGGGCCGGGTGCCAGTGCTGGACGACGATGGCTATATCCTATGGGAAAGCCATAGCATCATCCGCTATCTGGCCCGGAAGCATGATAGCGATTTGTATCCCAGAGAGCCCTGGGCCTGTGGCGACGTGGACAAGTGGATGGATTGGCAAATCGGCTTTCATCAGCCGGCCATAACGCCGGCCTTTTGGGGCCTGATCCGCACCCCGGAGGCCGAGCGGGACATGGCCGCCATTCGGGCCGCCTCAACGGCAACGGCAAACCTATGTGCCATCGTGGACGCGCATTTGCAGGATCGCGATTTCATGGCCGGCGACCAGTTGAGCCTCGCGGATATCCCCGTCGGTGCCATGACCTACCGCTGGTACGGCCTGGATGTGGAGCACCCCAACTACCCCAACCTGCGCGCCTGGTACGACCGCCTGACCCAGCGCCCGGCATACCAGGAACACGTGATGCTGCCAATTACCTAGGCACCGGATGAAGGCTAATTGGTCATATCTATGGAGTGTTTTTTAGTTTTCAATATTACCCTGCTTGCCGCCATGGCGAGCCCCGGTCCAGCACTTCTCGTCGCTATCAGCACCAGGCTAAGCGGGGGAAGAGTTGCGGGGGTCTAAATTGGGTGCGGTCTTGGCCTCATGGCAGCCGTTTGGACACTTATGGCTCTTCTGGGATTGTAAGGAATATTCCGGATTTTTCCGTGGGCGTGCATGACGGCAAAAAACAGTGGGTGCTCTGTATTTGCTTTACATCGCATGGACTACTTGGCGCGGTGCGAAAATCCTAATTAAAGGCTTGCCAAGGCCGAGGGCGTACGCCTTCCGTGACGGCCTGTTCACAAACCTCTCAAACCCAAAATCGGTCTTATTTGCGGTCGCCGTATTGATCGTAATTTTTCCGCCTGATGTGATCATGCTAAAAAATAGATTTGTGCTGATCAAGCACTTCCTGATTGAGGCATTATTATACGGCATTCTAGCCTTTGTGATGAGCACCGAAGCAGTGAGTAAGGCCTACCTTCGTAAAAAAGTGTTCCTCGGCGGATTTGCGGCAGTTGTGCTTGGCGCTCTGGGATTGCGCCTTTTATTCCAACGCTAGAGGTGGGTCGCAATTATATTACGTGATGCCAAGACGGAATGGTTGCGGCAGGGTAGCCCAGTCCTCGTCCCTGGGGCCGCCGTCCATATACATCAATAAGGCGAAGGTCGCGGGGCGGTCTAATGAGGTAAGGGGGAAGTGCCAGGTGCCGGCGTTATAGTTTATCCCGACACTTCCTGGGACGATGAAAGCACGCAGTGTCGCTGGATCGGGCGGGCCGTCCATGCCCAGCGGATGGGCCGTGATCACCAGATAGCGCTCGCAGTCCAGCGGCAGGAACGCCTGCGAAGACAAAGGGTGCCGCTCCATCTTTATCACCTCGATAGGCAGCGCCTTGGGCGGCAAGGCCCGCACCACGGCAAGATTGACGTCAAGGCCAGGCCGGCCGTTCGAAATTTGGCCGACATAGTCGCTGCGGTTGTCCTGCCCGGGGTCGGATAACACCTGGCCATAGGGTTCAAACGCGGCTTTCTTGATTGGTTCAGCGGTAAGTTCGCGCATGATGTTCCTCGTACGATCGGGGTCAAGAATCATTGAGTCATAAATCAGCAGGGAGATTGAGCCCACGTCATTCTGCATACTTTGCCCCTGACCCTCCAATAAATTTAGTTTTTTGACGGGTTGTCGCATGACACAAGGCATCGCCGTATCTGCTTGCGGAGCGGCCAATGGGCTTGGCGGCGTGGAGGGCTTCGGCTAAACCTCGTGCATGCAGAAATTAGTAGTCATCATCATCGGCGCGGGGGCGGCGGGCCTCATGTGCGCGGCGGAAGCGCACAAGCGCCGGCGCTGGACATTGCTCCTCGAGCGTGGGGCAAAATTGGGGCAAAATAATCCGCATTTCCCGTGGCGGGCGCCAACTTCACCAACCTGTATCCCCCGCCGGCCGACTATCTATCGAAAAATACGCGCTTTTGCGTCTCAGCCTTAAAGCACTTTACCCTGCATGATTTCATCGCCCTGGTGGAAAGGCACTGCATTTCCTATCACGAGCGTGACCACGGCCAGCTGTTCTGCGACGGTTCCGCCCAGCAGACTATGGTCCTCCTACTGGCGCCAAGGCGGCACGCTCACGGTTGATTTTCTGCCTGGCACCGACGTGTTGCAGTATATGAAAGAGGCCAATACTAGACACCCAAAAGGGAGGTGCGTACAGCGCTTACCAATCTCCTGCCCAAACGTCTGGCACAACGGCTGGCCGAGTGGACGGTCTGCGACGGTCGTCTGGCGGAGACCTCCTAGAGGGCCCT
>CAUZBE010000528.1:0-2606 GCA_963577885.1 Alphaproteobacteria bacterium | reverse complement strand
AAAACGTGACCCTTAAACGGGCCGCCGCCAAATTGACCTGGCGACGGGCCGCGCCTGCAGTCTCGGACAGGATGAAAAGTGTTGGAAATTACGGTATCCCTCACTCTTCAGCGTTGGGCTGCCACTAGCAACGCGCCGGGCAGCCAACCTCTTACATTACACGCGCTTTCGATAAATTAGAACAATTGAAGCAATCGCTTATGCCGCGTTAGCGACACTAATAAATTGAAAGTTACTCTCAACTAAGCCGGCCTATGAACTCATCGACGCCATATCGACCTTAACGCCGGGGCCCATGGTTGAACTGACGGCGACTTTCCGGACATAGGTGCCTTTGGAACCGCTCGGCTTGGCCCGTAGGACAGCGCCGACAAACGCTCTGACATTGGCTTCTAACGCGTCTTCGCTAAAACTTGCCTTGCCGACACCGGCATGAATTACCCCGGCTTTTTCCACTCGGAACTCCACCTGTCCGCCTTTTTGTGCCGCGATAGCCGCCGCTACATCCTGCGTCACGGTGCCCAATTTTGGGTTCGGCATCAGGCCGCGCGGCCCCAGGACCTTACCCAGGCGTCCGACCACGGCCATCATGTCCGGGGTCGCGATGCAGCGGTCAAAGTCGATCTCGCCTTGCTGGATCTTTTCCGCCAGATCTTCACCGCCAACCACGTCGGCGCCCGCCGCCCTGGCTTCGTCGGCCTTGGCATCCTTGGCAAAGACCGCGATACGAACCGATTTGCCCGTGCCATTGGGTAATTGCACCACGCCACGCACCATTTGGTCCGCATGGCGGGGATCCACATTGAGGTTCATGGCCACTTCAATGGTTTCATCGAATTTCGCCGTAGCAGCATCCTTGATCATTTTGACCGCCGCGCCCAACTGGTATTCGGTTTCCGGGTCAATGGCGTCCCGGATCGCTTTCATGCGTTTGGTGTTTTTGTTAGCCATGCGATTAACCCCTTACCTCGACGCCCATGGATCGGGCCGATCCGGCGATCATCTTGCTGGCTTGCTCCAGATCGTTGGCATTCAGATCGACCATCTTCTTCTCGGCGATCTCGCGTACCTGGGCCATGGAGATCGAGGCGACAACGTTGCGCCCCGGCGTCGCCGAGCCCTTGGCCAGCCCGGCGGCCTTTTTGATAAAAAAGCTGGCCGGCGGGGTCTTGGTGACAAAGCTAAAGCTTTTGTCGGCATAGACCGTGATCACCACAGGGATCGGCATGCCGCCTTCAAGGTTTTGCGTGTCCGCATTAAAGGATTTGCAGAATTCCATGATATTGACCCCTTGCTGGCCCAACGCCGGGCCCACGGGGGGCGACGGATTGGCCTGTCCAGCCGGGATTTGCAAACGGATATAGCCGCTGATCTTTTTCGCCATAATTCATTCCTTCTGTATCTACTGCCCGCCAGACCCCGGACCGGCCGGGACTTGCGGGAATTTATCTGACGCTATCCAGCAATTGGATGACGCCGAAGGGTGCGTGGTACGGCCATGGCGGACCTCCCACGCGGTTGCTCAGGTTTTTTCCACCTGACCGTATTCCAATTCCACCGGGGTCGCCCGGCCAAAGATCGAGACCGATACCTTCAGCCGCGCCCGTTCCTCGTCAACTTCTTCGACCAAACCGTTGAACGAGGCGAAGGGGCCGTCGCTGACCCGCACCTGCTCGCCGACCTCGAACGTGATCGAGGGTTTCGGCCGCTCTGTCCCTTCCTGGACTTGGCGAATGATGCGTTGCGCCTCAGCCTCGCTAATCGGCGACGGCTTGCCCCCCGTACCAAGAAAGCCCGTAACCTTCGGCGTGTCCTTGATCAGGTGATAGGCCTCGTCCGACAACGTCATCTTAACCAGGACGTAACCGGGAAAAAACTTCCGCTCGGCGTTGACTTTCTGGCCCCGGCGCATTTGCACCACTTCTTCGGTCGGAACCATGATTTCGTCAATGTCTTCGTCCAGGCCATTGGCCGCCGCCTGCTCATTGATGGATGCGGCCACTTTGCCCTCGAAGCCCGAATAGACGTGAACAATATACCAGCGTGCCGCCATTTATTCAGCCTCCCAGACCGAGGAGAAATTCCACGCCAAATGTTATGACCTTATCGGCCAGCAAAAAGAAAATTGCCGCCAGGGCAGCCATGACAAAGACCATAGCCGTGGTCAGGCCGGTTTCCTTGCGCGACGGCCAGGTCACCTTGGTGGTTTCCTGCCGTACCTGTCTGACAAATTCTGCCGGGCTTGCCTTTACCATAGTCTTATCCGCTACCTTAATCCGCTACCCATGTCTACCCTATCCGCCTAAATGCCTGCTCCCATACCGGCGCCACCGATGCTAAAGCTCAAACTCTCCAAAGCCGTGCGTTAAATCTGGCAGGAGTGGAGGGACTCGAACCCACAACCCCCGGTTTTGGAGACCGGTGCTCTGCCAATTGAGCTACACTCCTTCGCTAGCCCCGGCACCGCCAAGGCAACAATGTTTATTCCCGGATGCCGGCGACGACGCCGGCCCCAACCGTTCGGCCGCCTTCGCGGATCGCAAAACGCAGGCCTTCGTCCATGGCAATCGGCGCGATCAGCTCCACCGACATCTCGATGTTGTCGC
>CAUZBE010000527.1:0-2607 GCA_963577885.1 Alphaproteobacteria bacterium | reverse complement strand
CCGTGCGACCAGTCGAACATGGCGCCGAAGCTTTCCTCGTCGATCTGGCCGGCTTTGTCGAGACGCCAGTCATCGGCGGCGAAGGGGATCTCCCGATCAACCAAAGGCGCTTCGTCTTCCTCGACGATCAGCAGGCCATAAAGGCCGCGCGCAACCTGTTCCCAGGTTTTGGCATGGGAGTGATACCAGTAGGTGCCGGCGTCGGGCGCTATAAAGGAATAATCGAACGTACCGCCGGGCGGCACCGCGTCCTGGGTCAGCCCGGGTACACCGTCCATAGCGTTGTCGATGCGGATGCCGTGCCAGTGAATGGTGGTCGGCTGCTCAAGGCCGTTTTTCAGCCGCACCCGGACCCGATCCCCCCGCCGCACCCGGATCGCCGGCCCCGGTACTTTTCCATCGTAGCCCCAGACGGATACTGCAGGTTTGTCCACGCCCGCCAGGAGTGCGGTCGCTGGCTTTGGCTCCAGCACCAGGAACGGCGCATCGCCCGCCGCCACGCGCCACGGCGGGGCAATCATCGCGGCTCCGACGGTTGCGGCACCGACGCCTAAAAATTGTCTGCGTGAATACATATCTTTTCCATCATTAGACAAGTTTCCAAGACAGCCAAGGGTTAAAGATGGCGGCACGTGTTTACGTTAGCTCCCTTCTCTCGCATGGGATATTGTCGGCAGGTATTTATTGGGAGGAAAGCATGAAATCGAGAATAGTGCGGGCCAATGAGGTCTCAACCAAGGTGGCGCCGGCGGATAAATTCGTCGGTCAGGTATTACAGGATCAGGTGTTCGTGCCCGAAGATCCTTCGCGGTTGCGGGTGACCCGCGTGACCTTCACACCGGGTGGGCGGACCAACTGGCACGCCCATGCGGTTGGCCAAATTCTGTATGTGCTGTCGGGCGCAGGGCGGGTTCAAATTGACGGAGACACGGTGCAGGAGATTCTGCCCGGTGACACGGTCGTTATTCCCCCTAATACCCGCCATTGGCATGGTGCCGCACCGGACCAGATGATGTGCCATCTGGCGCTATCGGAGTCCGATGACGAAGGCGCGGCTACGGACTGGCTGGAACCGGTCAGCGAGCCGGACTATACGGCGGCCTCTTAAACGGGACAGGAAACAAAGCGAAAATGGTGCCGCCGGTAAGAATCGAACTTACGGCCTCGCCCTTACCAAGGGCGCGCTCTACCCCTGAGCTACGGCGGCATTAGGAGAAGCGGGCGCACAATGCCATAGGGTTTATGACCACGCAAGGGCTCCTGCGTAACTGTTGACGGGGCCGGGGCGGTGGCCCACCATGGGGTAGCGATTCGCTCCTGTTGGAGGTGTTGATTATGGCTAAAAGACGCAAGCCGGGGCGTCCCGGTGCGAACCCCGCCGACGCTCCGCAAATAAGCATTCCCGGCGAAAAGAAATCCCCCGGCCGCGGTGAAAGATTAGCGCAGCAACTGCGCGGCAACCTGAGCAAACGCAAGGTCCAGGCCCATACCCGCCACAGCCCCAGAGGCAAATAAACCAGGCCAGGAACGGCCCCAATTCGGCCACAGTGTCCTCTTAACCTTGGCCCTGCCTTTGAGGCAGTTGAAAACCCGGAGACCTTTATGGACCGCATTCTTATTCGCGGCGGCAGCCCCCTTCGGGGGGTCATTCCCATCGGCGGCGCCAAGAACGCGGCCTTGCCGTTGATGGCGGCCAGCCTGTTGACTGAAGAGACGCTGGCGCTGTCCAATCTGCCGCATCTGGTTGATATATCGATGATGGCGAAGCTGTTGGGCGAGCTTGGCGTGACAATCTCCATGGACGGCGATGCCTCGGGCGGCGGCCATGTCGGGCGTGTGTTCCAACTGACGGCGGGAGAATTGACCCGGACCACCGCGCCCTATGACCTGGTGCGCAAGATGCGCGCCTCTGTGCTGGTGCTGGGGCCGCTGCTGGCGCGGGCCGGGCTGGCGCGGGTGTCGTTGCCCGGCGGCTGCGCCATCGGCACCCGGCCGGTGGATTTGCACTTGAAGGCGCTGGAACAACTGGGCGCGGACATCGAACTGACCGAAGGCTACATCGAGGCGCGCGCGGAAAAGGGTCTGGTTGGCGCGCGCGTTGTGTTCCCCATGGTTACCGTCGGCGGCACGGAAAACCTGTTGATGGCGGCCTGTCTGGCGAAAGGGGAAACGGTGTTGTCCAACGCGGCGCGTGAGCCCGAAGTCGCCGATCTGGCCCACTGCCTTGTCGCCATGGGAGCGATTATCGACGGCATCGGCACCTATACGCTGACCATCCAGGGGGTGGACGCGCTCCACGGCGCGGAGTATTCCGTCGTACCCGACCGCATCGAGATAGGCACCTACGCTATCGCAGCAGCCATCACCGGCGGTGAGTTGACGTTGCAGGGCGCGCGCGCCGACCTATCGGAAGCCGTGTTCAAGGTCCTGACCAGGGCCGGGGTGGAAATCTCGGAAACCGAAGATGCCATCCATATCGCCAGAACCAACGGGCCGCTCCAGGGTGCCGACATGATGACCGAGCCGTACCCCGGGTTTCCCACCGACATGCAGGCGCAGATCATGACCTTGATGGCGGTCGCCCGTGGCGCGTCGATGATTACCGAG
>CAUZBE010000526.1:0-2617 GCA_963577885.1 Alphaproteobacteria bacterium | reverse complement strand
ATTTCAACCAGGAACGTCATATTCGCAGCCGCCATAACTTCAAGCTCAACCGATCGGCCGCCCTTGCCGAATGGCGTCGGATTGCCGCTTGAAACCACAGGCGGTTCAAATGATGTGGCACGGCCGCTTTCCTCTGACAGTGCCAAAAATGGGGCTGCCTGGGCCAGCCCTAGCCTACCTAGATGTGTTAGCTGGAATGCATGAAACAACAAAAAGACCGCCTGGCTTGGGATTTAAATTTAGCCTAGCGACGCCATCACATGACCCACGAGATCATTCGCTTTCTCGGCGTCGACCCAGCGCGCAACCATGACGAGATTGTGCACCGGTTCGATCCATACGATGTTCTGCCCAGCACCCAACGCGAAGAAACTGCTTTCTGGCGCCTGGCTAAAATGCGCGCCATCAGTGTTGACCCACCAAAGATAGCCGTAGGTCGGCATAATCTCGCACGGTTTTTGCAGCTCATCGATCCAACTCTCCGGTAGCAATTGCTTTCCATCCCATGCGCCGCGCTGCAGGATCAATTGCCCAACCTTGGCATGATCGTGACTGTTGATCCATATCCCGCCGCCCCAATGGGCGCCACCGGACACCGAAGCCATCACCTTGCCATCGATCTCAAAGAAGGAATTGCGATAATGGTTCCAAGACCAGGTTTCAGACGCGCCGATCGGGTCCATAATACGCTCTTTAAGAACTTCTGGCAGCGGCCGTCGGAACACCTGCATCAGGCACAGGCTAAGCCGATTTACGCGGACATCGTTATATTCCCAATAGGTGCCCGGCGCTTGTAGTTCGCGTTTAATGCCCTTCCTACTATTGTCGGCATTGACTCCCAACTGGCGGTTATGATCAATGACGTCCGGCTTGTCCCACAGTGAGCCTTCCCACTCACTCGTCTGTTGCAACAGATGGCGCCAAGTGATGGTCTCGTTCTGCGGCGTGTCGAACGCCGCGTCAAGCGCGTAATCGCACACCGGATCGTCCACATCGCCGATCAGACCATCCGCGATCGCAAGACCCGCTACGATCGACAGGTAGCTCTTTGTCGCGCTGTAGGTCATGTCGACCCGGCCGGCATCCCCCCAGGAAGCGACAACGGCCCCGTCTTTTAGGATCAGCCCGTTGGGGCCACCTCGATCCTTGTTCGGCCCCAACACTTCGTTCCAGGGCGGGCGCTCTCTCGTTTTCTCTAGTCGGGCCAAGCCACCTGTAAGATTACGAGGCCAGCGGGTCTCCGCTAACTCGGCGAACGCAACGGCGTCCGCGAGTTTTCTAGCATCAAAACCCAAGTCGGCCGGATCGGCGAGCCGCCAACCGGAAAATTGCACATCATCCATCGCAGCACTCTTTTATTAGCCTCAGGCACCTCAAAGTGCTTCGTCGCCGGTTTCTCCGGTTCTGATTCGCACAGCGCTCGACACATCGTAGACAAATATCTTGCCGTCGCCAATCTTTCCAGATTTAGCGGCCTCCTGCACCGCCTCAACCGCCTGATCGATCAGCGTATCGGACACAACAACCTCGATCCGGACTTTCGGCAGAAAGTTCACTGTGTACTCGGCTCCCCGATAAATCTCGGTGTGACCTTTCTGACGGCCGTAGCCCTTCACTTCAGTCGCCGTCATACCCTCCACGCCAAGGTTAGTCAGTGCTTCGCGGACTTGATCCAACTTATGCGGCTTTATCACAGCCATTACCATCTTCATGGCCTGTACTCCACTTTATAAAACAGAAATTGCCTCATACCGAATGCGTTTATAGGTCGTAGCCGCGCTCGCCATGCGACGTAATATCAAGGCCGTCGATCTCATCCTCTTCCGACACCCGCAGTCCAAATAGACCGCGCGCGATCATAATGATGATGTAGCTCGCGATTGCTGACCAGGCGGCCACCGCGACGATACCGATCAGCTGAACGCCAGCCTGTTTACCGACAGTCATCCCTTCCGCCAGGCCAAGGCCCTGGAAGGTGGACAGGGCGAAAACAGACACCAGGATCGTGCCCAGAGCACCGCCAACACCGTGGACGGCGAAAACATCGAGCGAATCGTCAATCTTGATGGTCTGTTTGACCAAGGTCGTCATCCACTGACATACAATGCCTGCGGCCAACCCGAGGATCAGTGCGCCGACTGGCCCGACAAACCCAGATGCTGGCGTGATCGTTGCCAGTCCCGCAATCGTACCCGTCACTATGCCAACCAGGCTGGGCTTACCGAACTTCATCCATTCCATCGCAGCCCAACTGAGCGACGCAGCGGCAGCAGATATGTGGGTTACCACCATCGCCATACCCGCATTGCCATCAGCTGCCAGGGCACTACCGGCATTGAAGCCAAACCAACCGACCCAAAGCATTGCCGCACCCGTCATAGTCAAGCCCGGACTGTGCGGGGGACGCACTTGATCGGGGAAGCCTCGCCGTCCGCCAAGCATCTTCGCAAAGACCAGCGCGGAAACACCGGCCGTAACGTAAACGACGATACCACCAGCGAAATCCATTACGCCCATTTCAGCGAGCCAGCCGCCGCCCCACACCCAATGCGTAACCGGGGCATAAACGATGATCAGCCAGACGGCACTGAAGAATATTACGGCCGGGAACGTCACG
>CAUZBE010000525.1:0-2621 GCA_963577885.1 Alphaproteobacteria bacterium | reverse complement strand
CGGCCTCCATGGTGGGGCTGGGCCGCTGCGCCTTGCGGCACGCCGCCGACTATGCCCGCGAGCGGGTGGTGTTTGGCCGCCCCATTGGCATGAACCAGGCCATCCAGCATCCCCTAGCCGTGTCCTGGGCGGAATTGGAGGCTGCCAATCTGATGGCCTTTCAGGCCGCCAATCTTTACGACGCGGGCCAGGATTGCGGCAAGGAAGCAAACGCCGGGAAATACCTGGCCGCTGAAGCCGCCTATAAGGCCTGCACCACCGCGGTGATGACCCACGGCGGAATGGGCTATGCCAAGGAATTCCATGTGGAGCGCTATTACCGGGAATGCCTGATCCACCGCCTGGCCCCGATCAGCCCGCAATTGATCCTCAGTTATCTGGCTGAAAAGGCTCTGGATCTGCCAAAATCGTACTAGTATTTATTTCATATGCGTCGGAACAGGATTATCCAGCCAAGTCCCGCCGCATTTCCGTGCCAATAACCTTGAACCCGTACTTCGCATAAAACGGGCGGTTGTGCTCTGTTGTTTTTAGCAGATACAGCCCCATTTCCGCACATCCCCGCGATCGGGCATTGTCGATGGATCGTTGCACCAACAAGCCGCCGATATTCTTGCCTCGCGCCAAGGGCGTCACGATCAACTCTTCTAGCTGACAGTATTCTCCGCCATACCGCATCGCCAGATTGTAACTAACCGTCGCCATTCCTAAGATCTCCGCGCCTTCAACCGCAAGCGTGATTTCACCCCGTTCTTTTTTCAGCAGCTGCTGAAATGAATTCTGCAATGGCGGCCCTGGATCCGAACCCGTCGCGGATCGCAGTTCGGAAAGCAATTCAATGCAGCGTATCTCATCTTCGGCAACGGCATTACGTAATTTGATAACCATAGATCCATACCCCATCCAATATCTTGACTTTGTCGCCGATCGTTGTCTCGCCGAACCTCATTACTGCCTGATGTAAACTAAATTCCATATCGCCGCATCCTGCCGCTTTCGCGGGGATGATGGGTTCGTTAGACTTCGTCCTTCAACAGGAATTCTAATCGCCCGGTGCTTCGTCCGGCTGCGAGACATAAGGAGTAACGTGATGAGTGGTTTGTATTACGAGCAATTTGAAGAGGGCATGGAGTTCAACCATGCCCTGACCCGCACAGTGACGGAAATGGATAACGTCATGTTCTGCGCCATGACCCATAACCCCCAGCCGTTGCATCTGGACGAGGAGTTCTCGAAAGGCACCATGTACGGCCAGCGCATCGTCAACAGCCTGTTTACCCTGGGCCTGGTGATCGGCGTGACCGTGGGCGACACCACCATCGGTACCACCCTGGGCAACCTGGGCATGACGGATGTGCGCTTTGTCAACCCGGTCTTTCATGGCGATACCATCCGCTCGATCACCAAAATCAAGGAAAAGCGCGAGAGCAAATCGCGCCCCGATGCCGGCCTGGTGACGTTCGAGCATTTCGGCTTTAACCAGCGCGATCAGGAAGTTGCATATTGCATCCGCATCGGCCTGATGATGAAGCAGCCTGCATGATTATTCGGTCCTGGCTGTTCGTGCCCGGCGATAGCGAACGCAAACTGGCCAAGGGGCGGGACAATCCCGCCGATGCCTTGATCCTTGATCTGGAAGATTCCGTTTCCGACGACCGGCAAGAGATCGCCCGTGACATGGTTTGCGACTATCTCAAGTCCCATCCGGATCGTTCGCGGCAACAATTATGGGTGCGGGTCAATCCGCTGGATACCGATCTGTCGCTGCCCGATCTGGCGGCGGTTATGCCCGGCGCGCCCGATGGCATCGTCCTGCCCAAGGTGTATTCGGCCGCCGACGTCAACACCATGGCCAACTATCTCTCGGCCCTGGAGGCGCGCGAAGGCCTGGCGCTTGGCTCTACCAAAATCCATTGCGTGGCCACGGAAACCGCCACTTCGCTGTTGACCTTCCATACCTACCTGGACGGCGTCAGCGATCGCCTGGTGGCGATGACCTGGGGCGGGGAGGATCTGGCCGCCGCCCTTGGCGCTTCCGACAACCGCAATCCTGCCACCGGGGACTATGACGATGTCTACCTGATGGCCAAGTCCCTGTGCCTGTCCACGGCGCGGGCGATAGAGGTGCAGCCGGTCGGCGTCGTCTATGTGGACTTCCGCGATCTGGCGGGTTTGGAGGCGGAATGCCTGCGTGACCGCCGCGCTGGTTTCTTTGGCAAGATCGCCATTCATCCGGCCCAATCGGAGGTGATCAACCGCGCCTTCACACCGTCCCAGGAAGAAATAGCCCACGCGCAGCACGTGATCGACGTGTTCGCCCAGAATCCTGGGCTAGGCACGGTGGGGCTGGAGGGCAAGATGCTGGACATGCCGCACCTGAAACAGGCCCGCAATGTGATGGCCGTGGTGGCACAAATAAAGGAGCTTGGATAGCATGGCGGGCGCATTGGATGGGATACGCGTGGTCGATCTGACCACGGTGATTTTGGGGCCCTGGGCGACGCAGATGCTGGGTGATATGGGCGCCGACGTGATCAAGATTGAAACCCCGGCGGGCGATACCACACGAAATCTTGGTCCGCGCCGGAACGAGGGCATGGCGTCGCTGTATCTGGCTACCA
>CAUZBE010000524.1:0-2626 GCA_963577885.1 Alphaproteobacteria bacterium | reverse complement strand
GGGTCCTCTCACGGTTGATCCGGCGGCGGTGCGCCGCCATGTTCGCGATGTCATCGCGGCCATCGCGCCGCACGATTCCGTCGAACGCTTTCGCGCTCTTGGCGTGAACGTGATCCAGGGCGCGGGCCGTTTCGTCGGGCCGGGGGAGATCGAAGTGGACGGGCAATCGGTGCGGGCCCGCCGCTTTGTCATCGCTACCGGCTCATCCCCCGTGGTGCCGCCTATTCCTGGTCTGGACAAGGTGCCCTATCTGACCAACGAAACCCTGTTTGAAATTGACCAGGCCATGGCGCATCTAGCCATCATCGGCGGCGGTCCCATCGGGGTTGAGATGGCCCAGGCCTACCAGCGCCTGGGCAGCCAGGTGACGGTCATTGAAATGGCCCGGCTGTTGCCCAATGATGATCCGGAAACGGCTAGGGTGGTGCATGACCGGCTAGCTGGCGAGGGGGTCCGGATCCTGACCGGGGTGAAGGTTGAAGGCATTATCGCGAAAGACGGCGGTATGGCCGTCCAGCTGGACAATGGCGCCATTGTCGAGGGCAGCCACCTGCTGTTGGCCGCCGGCCGCAAGGCAAATGTCGAGGGGCTGAACCTGGAGGCAGCCAATGTTGACTATAGCCCCAGGGGCATCGCCGTGGATCGCCGCCTGCGCACTTCGAACAGGAAAATTTTCGCGATCGGCGATGTGGCCGGCGGCCTACAGTTCACCCATGTGGCCGGGCATCACGCCGGTATCGTGATCCGCAACGCGTTGTTTCGCCTGCCTGCCAAGGCTAAGCAGACGGCCATCCCCTGGGTTACCTATACGGATCCCGAACTGGCCCACGTGGGCCTGCACGAAGACCAGGCTAGGGCCCAGGCGGGCGAAATTCGCATTCTGCGCTTTCCCTTCGCCGAAAATGATCGGGCCCAGGTGGAGCGGGACACGGCCGGACTGATCAAGATCGTGACCGCCAAGAATGGCCGCGTGCTGGGTACGTCAATCGTCGGTCCCAACGCCGGCGATCTGATCCAACCCTGGGTCATGGCGGTGGCGCAGGGCTTGAAAATTGGCGCCATGGCCGGGGCCATCTGGCCCTACCCAACCTTTGGCGAGGTTGGCCACCGCGCCGCGAGTAGCTATTTTATTCCTAAACTGTTCACCGAACGCACCCGCGCCATCGTGAAGTTTCTGGCCCGGTTCGGCTAAAAGTCCGCCGGCGGGGTTACGCCACTGGGGGCCAGGGCCTGGGTTACGGCGGCTTTTAATCTGTCCAAGCCCGCCTGATCGGCAGCTTCGCAGCGCACCACGAGCACCGGCTGGGTGTTCGAGGCGCGCAGCAGCCACCAGCCGTCGGAGGTGGAAACACGGGCGCCATCGACGTCAGAGAATTCATCGCCCCGGGCCCGCAGGCCGGCGACCACCTGCTCCACCACCTGAAACTTGCGCGTATCGTCACAATCGAAGCGTACTTCGGGCGTATTGACCATTTGCGGCAGGCTGTCGCGTAACGCGGCAACGCTTTGCCCGGACCTGGCCACGGCATCGAGAAAGCGCACCGCCACATACAGGGCATCGTCGAAGCCATAATATTTATCGGCGAAAAAGATATGGCCGCTCATTTCTCCGGCCAGGGGCGCCCCCGTCTCGGCCATCTTGCTTTTGATCAGGGAATGGCCGGTGCGGTACATCACCGGTTTACCGCCCAGCCGGGCAATTTCGTCGAACAACACCTGGCTGGCCTTTACATCAGCGATAATAGTGCTGCCGGGAAGCGCGGCTAGGACATCGCGGGACAAGAGCGCCAGCAACTGATCGCCCCAAATGATCCGCTCCTGGCCATCGACGACACCGATGCGGTCGGCATCGCCGTCAAAGCCGATTCCCACATCCAATTTGTCTAGGCGCACAGCTGCCTGCAATTGCACTAGATTTTCCGCTACAGTGGGATCGGGATGATGGGCCGGAAAGGTGCTGTCCACTACTTCATTCAAGGGCACATGGCGACCCGGCAAACGGGCAATCAATTCGGGTAGAATATCGCCGGCTACCCCGTTGCCACAATCCCATGCGACGGACAGCGGGATATCCGTGGTATAGGCGGCGACCAGTTCATCCAAATAGGCCGGGCGGACATCGTGATCTTCCAATCCGCCCTGGCCGCCGGCCCAATCCCCGGCCGCGGCCAGACGGCCCAGTTCCTGAACTTGTTCGCCAAAGAACGCTTTTTCGCCAAGCATCATTTTGAAACCGTTATAGTCGGCTGGATTGTGCGAACCGGTGACCATAACGCCCGCATCGGCCTGCAAATGATAGACCGAGAAATACAGCATGGGCGTCGGTCCACGGCCGATCCGCAAGGCATCGATGCCGGCGTCATTCAGGCCTTGGGCCAGATGCTCGGCCATTTCGACCGAGGATAGGCGGCCATCGTAACCCACCGTGACCCGCCGCCCGCCGCCTGCGGCCACGACGGACCCGAACGAACGGCCAACCGCGTAGGCATCCGCCGTGGACAAGGTCTCGCCGACGATGCCGCGGACGTCATATTCACGCAGGACCGAGGTATGAAAAGTATGTTTTTTCATCCCTTTTACCTCTCCTGGTCAGGGTGCGACAGCTGGGCGGCCGATCGAAATATAG
>CAUZBE010000523.1:0-2635 GCA_963577885.1 Alphaproteobacteria bacterium | reverse complement strand
TGTTTCTGGCGTGAGAGAAGGGCGTCACAGGTCAGAAAACTGCCAATGTTACCTATTTTCCACCCCGTATTCGCCTGTATTGCCCGTCAAATAGGTAACACCCTTACCGCACTTTAATCGCCGTCAGGACGCGACCCCCATCGCGTGGTATTATGCGGCCATGGCCAAGCGGACTGACATTGGGCGCGGCTTTGCTGCGGTAATGAACCACCCTGAACCGGGCCAATTGTTTTTAGGATGGCGCGCGCGGAAGTCAGTTCCTTCCGTCTTGCGGTTTTACGACGACGAGTAATGTTTCGCCAAACAGGGCGGTGGGGAAACCTGCCGCCCTTTTTCTTTGACCGCTACAGAGCGGCCGCGGCCGCGGCGCCGCCAAGGGCGGCGAAATAGCAGGCGAACACACCCAATATAGATAAGTTCATGCGCCCCCACGCTTGAAAACTCTAATAGCAAGCTGTCAGATGGCCGGGTGTTGATGATGCCAATCGGTTTCCCGCTGGTAGGCATGGCCGGCCCTAACGAGGATATCTTCTTCAAAGTGCCGCCCGACGAACTGAATTGCCACTGGCAGGCCAGCCTTGGTAAATCCGGCGGGCATGGTCAAGGCTGGACTTCCCGTCAAGTCGAATGGCGCGGTAAATCGCAGCAGGGAAGACAACTCGCCGGGGTCCTGTTCGCCCAGGGTCTCCATCTGCTTCAAGGTCGGCGACGCCGCCGATTGGGCCGGGATGACCAGGATGTCGATATCTTCAAACAAAGCCCGCACCTTGCCGCAGAAGTCATAGCGATGCAGCAGGATTTTCTGGTAGTCCGTGGCCGAGAGGGAATGCCCGAGATCGATCAAGCCCGATAGGGCGGCGCCATAGCGATCCTTGTGTTTCGGATAGGTATCGCGGTGAGCGAAGGCGGTTTCGATACCACAGTGCGCCGTCCACTCATCCACCACCTCATCCGTTTCGGGAAATGTGACCTTGCGCAGATCCGCACCCATCGTCCGCAACACGGCCAATGCCGCGTTGAGCGCCGCGGTCATGGTGTCATCCACGCCGGGGCGGTTGTATTTTGGATCAACGCCGATGCGGAGGCCGTTCAAACCACGCTCCAGCCCGGCGAGATAGTTCGGAACGGGCATCGGTGAGGCCGTCGGATCGTTCCCGTCGGCGCCGGCGATCACACCCAGAACCGCCCCGGTATCCACCGCGGTCCGGCACATCGGTCCGACATGATCAAGCGTGGGCGCCAGGTCAAAGACGCCGTGGCGCGAGACCCGGCCCCAGGTCGGTTTTAGTCCCGTCACGCCGTTCGCCGCCGAAGGAAAGCGGATCGATCCGCCGGTATCGGAGCCGAGCGAGGCGAAGCACAGACCAGCCGCCGTTGCGACGCCGGAGCCAGAGGAAGAGGCGCCTGGCCAGTGGTCCCGGTGCCATGGGTTTACAGGTGGCGTGATATCGGGATGGTGTTCGGCGAAGGCGCCCTCGGTCATCTGCAGCTTACCCAGCAATATGGCGCCCGCGTCGGCAAACCGCTTCACCACCGTGGCATCGAATTTTGGCCGAAACGCCTTGTGGATCGCCATTCCCGCCGCCGTGGCAATGCCCTTGGTGTAGCAAAGATCCTTTACCGCAATGGGCACGCCATGCAGCGGGCCCCGGGAACGTCCCCGCAGAATTTCCTTTTCCGCCTTTTTCGCCTGCTTCATGGCCAGCTCCGCGGTGACCGTCGCATAAGACTTGAGCTGCTTGTCCTTGACCGAGATGCGTTTCAGCATGTGCTCGGTCAGCTCGACCGGCGAAAGCTCCTTGGCCCGAAGTCTTTGCGCCATATCCAAGATGCTGCCGTAGTGCGCATTTCTGCTCGCCATGCTGTCCTCCCTGGCCGATTACTTCCGTGGATGCGAAGGCGTCTAATTGGTGTTGTCTCCCATCCCATATGACGCAGATTGTAGCGACCCCTGTCCCCAGAATCCATGAGCGCTGTTGACGGTTCCGAATGGCTGTTCGGCACCGTGCCCGATCCCGTGGCCGCCGCCGACTTCGAGCCTTATAGCGGGGACCCAGGGTATCAACCCGCCTCCACTTTCCGCTGTGCGGGCTTCCTAGGGGATCGAATTTCCGGCCATCAGCCCGATATCACTGAATTTGGGCTTAATCGGGCGATTTGCAAAATTCAGACCACGCCTGGTTGTGTGCCAGCACTACCCGCTTGGTGCCGGTCGTCAGCCTATCGTCTTCGTCTAAGATGATCGGCCTAATCCATTCGCACCCTGCTACTGGTGCGTCGATAGTGGCGCAACCGGCGGTCAAGCTCGTCATCGTCAAGAGTATCCAGATGGCTAGTAATTTCAGCCATCCGTTTGGCTCTAGCCTGTCCGGCTTCGAGGGCAGCCAAGCGGGCTTCCTTGGCCCCTGCCCTACGCAGTTGCCAGTCACGGAACAGGCCCGTCAACGAACTGAACAGACGGCTGACGCCAGCGATGGCCGATAGCCAATTCACTTGGCCTCGCTGACGAACATGGTGATAGCAGCGGCGACGGCGGCAACGGCGGTGCCGATTGTCTGCCATTGCTCTGCGCTGATGCCGAACACCATGGCCAAGCCAGCTAGACCGGCCCAGGTGGATGGTTCCTTGGCGCGGT
>CAUZBE010000522.1:0-2643 GCA_963577885.1 Alphaproteobacteria bacterium | reverse complement strand
CCCGCGCCGCGTTGAAGGGAATCGCGGATTGCATGCAGGTCATGGGCGCCGAAGGTTTTAAACACGACTTTCCCCTGGCCCGGCATCTGGCCTGCGCCAAGATGGCCCATTACATCGATGGCACTACCGAAATACAAAACGTCGTCATCAGCCGCGATCTATTGCGGCACAATTCGTGAATAGTCGCGGCAATTGGTAAGGAGGGAGGATGTGATACAGGGGATCAAGGCACTGACGTTCGATACGGGTGGCACCATTTTGGACTGGCATACGGGCATAAGCGGCGCCTTGGCCGCCGCCGGCGGGCGCCACGCGCTGGAACGAGACTGGCCGGCGATCACCAACGACTATCGCGCCCGGTCGCTGAATGCCATCGTGAACACGGGCGCCAAAACACCCGCGGCCTTTAATATTGATGACGTGCACCGGCACAAGCTGGGCGAAATCATCAGCGAATACGATCTTGACGCCTTCACGGCCAAGGACCGCGAGGCGATCTGGTATCGCTGGCACGAATTGGACTGCTGGCCCGATTTCCCCACTATCCTGGCCAAATTACGCGAAAAATTCGTCGTCGCCTCGTTCACCATTCTGAGTGTATCGCTGATTATAGATACCGCCCGCCGCAACGGTCTTTCCTGGGATGCAGTGCTGTCCTGCGAAATGATTGGCAAATACAAGATCCTGCCCGAAGCCTATCAGCGGGCAGCAAAATGGCTGGCGCTGGAGCCTGGCGAAATTCTGATGGTGGCCTGCCACAATTTCGACTTGGACGCGGCCCGCCAGGTCGGCTTCAAGTCCGCCTTCGTCCGCCGGCCCGACGAATGGGGCACCGCCGGCCCGCCGGACCCAACCCCAGGGTCGCACCACGATATCATCGCCGATGATTTTCCTGGCCTCGCCCGCCAATTAGGCCTCAGGATTTGAGCGCTTTGCTGTGGCAAGAGCCCCAAAGTTGCATCGTCTCCGCCCATGGAATTTCCAGCCCGCCGCTGACCTTGGGGACCGCCGCTGCTTTAGCTAGAATGCGGAAGACGATCAGGCCATGGTTCCGGTTTCGGATATAGCTAGAATGTCCAAATGAGTAGCTATCGGTAAGGTCTTCCTCGAATTGCAGCAGGCCTTTTAAAAAGGTATAAGCAAGCCATACAGGCAGCTTGTTAGTAAGGGGGCTGGTAAACAATTGTTTATATATGGCTTCGCCCTCATGCCCGATGTCCGTGTGACAACCGATATGCACATCGCTGCCCACGACAAGTAATTCGCGGCCGGCGTCGCCCTTCCATTTTCGTAGCGCCCGCATAAATTGTATTTGCTCAGTTCGATTGGTGCCGCAGGCCCAGTGATCCATTAAATCGTCGGCAATGCCGCTGCCGTTTTTAGTGGTCGAGTGCCCAAGATAGGCCAACGGAAACGACGTCACGACAATCAACGCACGCACATCGTCGAAATATTCGCCCGGCGCCAGGACGTTCGAAATCCGGCTCCATTGCGGCGTTCCCAAATAAGGCCTGGCTACATCATGTTCAAAACTGCGTCCGCCACGTTGATCAACGAACAAACACCTATGGACCCCCATTTATGGCAATGGTCCTCAACCCTGTAGGAAGGCTAATTCGCCTGATTGTCCCAATGCTGGCGCTGATGCTCCCGAAAAATATCACGGCTTAAAGTGCCAATGTGATTAGCCGCGGATGCAGTATCCTTGTCGGTGGGCCTGCTGCCCCAGTCATCGCGAATTTCATGATCATCCCAAATCATAAGATTGGGAACGGACGCCATGACATCGCGGGTCGCCGGATGCCGCCAAGTCACGCGATACAGCCTGCGGTAAAGTTCTCTGATCCGGCGCTGTTGCGCCTGGGCACCCACCCTGCGCCCGTCCAGGATAGTCCCCGCCTCCTGGAAGGCGTTGTCACCGTAGTTTTGATCGCCCACGTGTAGCAGTAGTTCGACATTGCCCAGATTGACATTGCGATCTCGCAAATCGGCCCAAAAATTCGGTATCGTCACGGCGGATGGTGAAGTTGCAACTGGCCGCACCAATATTCATGCCGCCCGGAGCTGCTTCGGATGTCTTGAATTTGCCAGGCACGGGACCGCTCACGCCCTGAAACGAGACACTAAATTCTGTGTCGGGGAGCAGCCCCGTTAGCTCAAACGCAGTAAACCGGTCCTTCACTAGCTGTTTTTAATCGGAAACGCTGTTGCCCGCGCCGTGGGTCGCAACACAAACCACTGTTGCCGCCGCATTAATTTCAATCGCAACGCGAGCGATCGCATCGGTCATCTTGCCTATAACAAGACCAACCGTAATCGTTGCCATGCCAGCCCCTCAATATTTGAATTTTTACCAACTTTGATAATTTTATTGAGCAGAAAACATTTAACTGTTTTTTAGCGGCAATCAAACCAAGCCTTCTCATTACGAGCATACTTCACTGTAGCCATAATTTTTGCGTGTAATTTGAGAACTGACTCAATTTTAGGTCCAGAGTTTGACGACCCAGGCGCGCAGTCACGATTTATGGCAGGGGCAGGCGCACGGTAAAGCGGGCGCCTTGAACGGCACCGCCGGGACCGTGGCGGTTGCTGGCCGTGATGGTGCCGCCATGGGCCTCGATGATTTGCCGACATATGGAC
>CAUZBE010000521.1:0-2649 GCA_963577885.1 Alphaproteobacteria bacterium | reverse complement strand
AACAAATCCTGCTGCCCCTGCCTGAAGACGCGGGGGAAGACGCGGTCAAGATCCAGGAGAAATTGGCCCAGACAGTGTCGGAAAATGCCACGGGGTGCAGCGGGGTTAATGCCGTGGCGAAGGAGCTGAAAGTCGACGGCGCCACCGATCTAGGCACCCTGGCCTTG
Source organism: Alphaproteobacteria bacterium (assembly GCA_963577885.1). GTDB lineage: Bacteria > Pseudomonadota > Alphaproteobacteria. The sequence continues at coordinate 2,482 of CAUZBE010000521.1, read as the reverse complement.
GCTAATCTGCCGCAACACATCGCCAACGCCATCAAAGATTTGGCCATCGGCCGCTTCAGCGCACCAATCCAAAACAAGGGCACCGTCATGCTGTTGATGGTGTGCAAGCGCGAGGAGATCAAAGGTAGGGGACCCAGCCGGGAAAGCATTTCCGACAACCTGACCCGCGAGCGTCTGGCCATGCTGGCGCAGCGCTATCTTCGGGATCTACGACGCTCGGCGGTCGTGGAACTACGCTGATGGCGGAAATTTCGTCCCGCACACGCCTGGCGCCCATCGCCATGACCATGGGCGAGCCGGCCGGCATCGGGGTTGAGATCGCCTTAAAAACCTGGGCCCGGCGGGCGTTTTATGATCTGCCGCCGTTTTATTTGCTCGCTGATCCTGACCATGTGCGGGCGGTGGCAAAATCCCTGGGATGGGCGTTGACCGATGCGGATGCTGGAATGCCATCGCCGATCGAGATATCGGCGCCGGCCGAGGCCTTGGACAGCTTCGAAATGGGATTGCCCGTGTTTACTCAACCCCTAGCCAACAAAGCCAAACCAGGCGTCCTTGACCGGGCCAACGCAGCGGCGGTGCTTGGCGCCATTGAAACAGCTGTGAGTCATGTGCGGGCAGGCGCAGCCTCAGCCGTGGTCACAAACCCGATCCAAAAATCTATTCTGCATGCGGCTGGCTTCGAACATCCGGGTCACACCGAGTATCTGGCCGCGTTGTGCGGCGGTGGTTTTCTGCCGGTGATGATGTTGAGCTGCCCGGGCCTGAAAGCCGTGCCCGTGACCATTCACCTGCCCCTGGAAGAGGCCGTGGCCAGCTTAACCACGAACCTAATTGTAGAGCAGGCGACGATTACTGCCGCTGCCCTCGACCGCGACCTGGGTTATTCGCCGCCCCGTCTGGCCATTGCCGGCCTGAACCCGCATGCGGGCGAGGCGGGTGACCTGGGCAGCGCCGAGGCGGAGATTATCCAACCCGCCATCGATCAACTGCGGGCCCTGGGTATTGATGTAACCGGACCCATGGCGCCCGACTCTATGTTCCACCAGGCGGCCCGGCAAAGCTATGACGTCGCGATTTGTATGTACCATGACCAGGCCCTAATCCCGGTAAAAACACTGGGCTTCGATTCCGGGGTCAATATTACCATGGGTCTGCCCATCGTCCGCACATCGCCCGATCATGGCACCGCCCTGGATATTGCCGGGCAGGGACGGGCCAATTCCCTGGGCCTGATCTCCGCTGTGGCTTTCGCCGGGTTGATTGCCCGCCGCCGCGCCCTGGCGCCGTAGGGTGAGCAGCCAATCCGCCGACCCGCCACCCGATCTGCCACCATTGCGAGACGTTCTCAAGCGGCATGACATCAAGGCTACCAAGGCGCTGGGGCAGAATTTCCTGCTTGATCTCAATCTGACCCGCAAGATCGCCCGCGCCGGCGGTCCGCTGAAAGGGAAAACCGTGCTTGAGATTGGCGCCGGTCCTGGCGGTCTGACCAGGGCTTTGCTAGCGGAAGGCGCCGGCCACGTCATCGCGGTGGAGCGGGACCGCCGCTGTTTAGCGGCCCTGGCGGAGCTAGCCGCCGTGGTGCCGGAGCGGCTGACCCTAGTGGAGGCGGATGCGTTGAGCCTGGATGAATATGACCTAGTCCCCAGGCCCAGCCAAATCATCGCCAATCTGCCATACAATATTTCAACTCCGTTGCTGTTCAAATGGCTGAACAGGCTGGCGCTGTTCGAGCGCCTGATTTTGATGTTCCAGAAAGAGGTCGCCCAGCGTATAATCGCCCACCCTGGTGTCAAGGCCTATGGCCGTCTGTCAGTCATGGTGCAATGGCAATGCCAGGCATCCGCCCTGTTCGATGTGCCTCCGCGCGCCTTTACCCCGGCGCCCAAGGTCACCTCCACCGTTATCGCTCTGGTGCCCCGGCCAGAACCATTGGCGCCCGCGAAGGCGGAGGTGTTGCAAGCGGTCGTCGCCGCCGCCTTCGGACAACGGCGCAAGATGTTGCGCAGCAGCCTGAAACAGATCAGCGCTGACCCGGCTTGGTTGCTGGCGGCGGCGGGTCTGGAACCCACCCTGCGGGCGGAAAATCTAAGCGTGGAACAATTTTGCGCCTTGGCCCGGGCTTATTCCGCCTAAGGGTCGATACCCGTGGCTGGCCGCCCGAGATGCGCTAGGATATCGCTGAGCGGTGTTACGTCGGCATATCTCGACTCCAGATCCCGCAGGTGCAGCTCGTGCAGATGGGGATTGAGGTCGCCGACCGCCTCGCGGGCGACAATCGCGCGATAGCCATGCTGCATGGCGTCGACGGCAGTGGCGCGCACGCACACGCTGGTCGTACAACCCGCGATAATCAGCGTGTCGATATTGCAGTCGCGCAACAGGGTATCAAGACCGGTGGCATGGAACGACGAAGGACAGGGTTTCTCGATTAGGATATCGTCAGCATGCCAGCCCAGGACGGGATCGATCCGCACCG
>CAUZBE010000520.1:0-2652 GCA_963577885.1 Alphaproteobacteria bacterium | reverse complement strand
ATGCGGTCGGTGACGCGGAGGCCCCAACAGAAGAAGACCGCCAGGGGCGTAAGCCAAAATCGCACCTTGGTACAGCGTGACCCGGTAATTTATTCTTTCATGCAGCTTGTAATCCTTCCCGGATAACCTCATGATTTTGCGTGTATAATAATTATCAGGGAGGCCCGATGATGGATTCTGCGACTGATATTGTACTGCGGGAACAATTGATTGCCAGCGCCCGGGATCTAGTTCCGGTTTTGCGTGAACGAGCACCGGCCGCCGAGAAAAACCGGCGTGTCGTCGACGAAACCCAGCGGGCCTTCATCGACGCGGGTTTTTACCGGATCTTTCAACCTCGACGCTATGGCGGATACGAGATGGGTTTCGAGGTGATGCTGGATATAGCGGCCGAACTTGGACGCGGCTGCGGGTCCAGCTGTTGGATCTTTACGAACCTCGTTGGACAAAGCTGGATAAACGGCATGAAGGGCCTCGAGGCGCAGGACGACGTTTGGAAGTGCGCCCCGGACGCCGTGATTGCTTCGTCTTTTCCGGGTAAAGACGCCACCGTAAAAGAAGTCGATGGTGGCTGGATCGCCGATGGCACCTGGAGTTTCGCCAGTGGCCTTGATTTTGCCGATTGGAGCAATCTGCAGCTCTTTGTCCCGCAGAAGGAAGGCCCCCCGCAGCACCAGTTCGCCCTTGTCTCCAAAGCCGAATACGAAATCATTGACGACTGGTTCCCCAGCGGATTGGCGGGGACGGGGAGCCGCTCGCTGGTCGTCAAAGAAGCCTTCATTCCGCGGCATCGCGGTATTTCGGCGGCTCAAGTGGCCGGTGGCCCCACACCTGGCAGCGACGTCAATCCATCGCCGCTTTATCAGATGCCGCTTTTCGCCATTGGCACGAAACAGTTTGCATCCACAGCCTATGGTATTGCTCTCGGGGCGCTTGATGCGATGATTGCTGATTTGGCGCCGCGCAATTCTGTCCATGGGGCAAAGCTTAGTGAATTGCCCACCGTCCAGGCGCGCATTGGCGAGGCCAGTGCGGAACTTGAGGCTGCCCGCCTGTTACTGGTGTACGATATCGAGGAAAGCTGGCAGGTGGCTGAAAGCGGTGTGTCCCCCAGTCAGGAACACAGGGCGCGGTGGCGGCGCAATAATGCCTACGCAGGCAAATTGTGCGTGCAGGCAGTGGAACGACTATTTCCCCTGGCGGGTGGCCGCGGCCTTGCCTTCGATAGCCCTTTTCAACGGGGCCTACGTGACGTGCTGGCTGCAACGTCGCAGAATAGCATGGCGTGGGATGTCGCGGCTATCACCTATGGCCAGCAGCGGTTCGGCGCCGTGCTAACGGACTCGCGCCTATTTCCCGGACGATAGAGCGTCGCCTTACTAAAGTCACGTAACAGGCAAAATCGAACCGGTTATTCGACCGTCTCTTTTTCGGCATTTTCCACGGGCACGACGTCTTTCACCGCGCCGCCCCAGCCAAGATGGGTCACATCAACAATTACGCCGTTGGGATCGCGGTACTTAATTTCGTAGAATGTCGTCGGCGCATCCGTTTCGGGGCGGCCCATCAGATATTTGCCGCCGGCCTTTTCTATTTTGGTCTCTGTTTTTTCGACATCGTCGACCCAGAATCCCAGATGATGCAGGCCAACAAAATCCTTGCCGCGCTCGTCTTCGCCCTCCACATAGCCGGACCAATGGTCGGACTTATATTTAAGCAGGGCTACGGTTATGACCCCGTCGGAGACATAGCACCCTTTGGCAAGCGGTGAATCCGTTCTGCCGACACGCTTCATATCGAAGGCTTCACAGTAGAAATCAGCCGTTTTCTCAGGATCGTTCACCGACATGGCTATATGTCTCAACTTGGCCATTTTTCAATCTCCCACTGGTAAGTTCGGATAGTGTAGGGTATCCGGCCCAATATACTGACAATGAAATTATAGTGGATTATATCTAATCCTCGATACCCCCATGACAGTTTCTCTCCGAAAGGGCGCGGGATCCCGGGCGAGACATTTTCCAATTCTAGTTTATGATCGGCCTTCCCCTTTCCGGTGATGGGGCGCGAAATCGGGTATGAAGGTATGGCAACCGCCAAATCGACGCAAGCGCAGATGACACGCGATGAGTTGCTCGAACGCACCCGGACGCTGGTCCCGTTTCTGGCCGAAAAGGCCGAGGAGACGGAACGTAACCGCACCATGCTGCCGGAGGTGCATGAACGGCTCACCGAGGCTGGCCTGTTTCGCATCATGCAGACGCCACACCATGGCGGTTATGGTCTGGATCTTACAACCCATCTCGCCGTTGCGGCGGAGCTGGCTCGTGGCTGCGGATCGACGGCATGGATACAAAGCCTGATCGGCAATCAGAATATGGCCGTCAGCTGGTACACACCCGAGGCGCAGGAAGAAGTGCGCGCGACAGAAGCCCCTTTATTCGCGGGGCTGGTCATGGGCCCGTCGGAAATTGCCGAGCGGGTGGATGGCGGTGTGCGATTGGCCGGCCGGTGGCCCTATGTCAGCGGTGTCGATCAGGCGACCTGGTTGATGCTGAGCGCCCGCGATCCCAACGACCATGCCCGTGTGCTGACCTGTCTTTTGCTGCGGGCGGATGGCCACATCGACGACGACTGGTTTGCCATGGGGTT
>CAUZBE010000519.1:0-2661 GCA_963577885.1 Alphaproteobacteria bacterium | reverse complement strand
AAGGTAGTTTTCGTTTCCGGCGACCGTGATCCTAACGGCGACCTTCGGGATGGACATTCATCCTACGTCCACGCGGGTAAAATAGAGTTGGACCAGTATCTTCTGAGCCTGCAATCTTATTTTGTAACCCAGAACGGCCGTGGCGGCGAGATTGAGCACGTTATACCGATCCCGTACCCGGTGACCGCTCTGCCGCGTGTCTTGCCGTCGCCCCTGTCCCTCGTGTTCACGGGCGAGCCACCGACAGAACGCAACCACAAGCGTGGTATCGAGCCATTGGGCCAGCGCTGGGGGCACTATGAAGTCAAGGCAAACGCCATGACTGGAACGGGAGCTTACACAGCCACCGTGAAACTAATTTCACAGCCCGTGCCGGTTAATCTTATCATCGCCATTCAGGACGTTGGTTTCGATTTTGGATTAACGCCGGCCCACGTTCGGAATGAACTGATAGCCGGTGCCCAGGTTCTTTGGCAGCGGGAGATAAAATTCGAAATTAAATAATGGACCTGTCAGGTGGTGGTCCATTGCGTGCTGGTATCTGTGATATGGGCGGTTCCCCTTCGGTAAGCGGCGCCTAGTTAGAGAAAAAAAGATCAGTCTATTTCTGCTCTGTCTCTACGCGGGGGAGTAGCAGCGACAAGGAGCTAATAAGTATGAACCCAATTATGCGCAAGGGAATGTGTATTGTTTCCGCTTTGCCAATTGCCGCCGTGCTTGTGGTTGGTGTTTTGCCGGTTACGGCGACGCTTGCAGACAGTATATTCCCGTTGGGTGACAGGGTTCCGGTACATACGATTAAGGAGGAATACGTCCCATTCAAAGGTTCGGGTCAAATTCCCTATCGGCCGGAATTGCTGTTTGAACAGGGCGACCGCTTTCTCGATACAGGCAAACTCGACGCGGGATTTGAGGTTCCCCTCCTGGGAGCTGTCTGGCAGCCGCGCCTTTGGTCTTATGTAATAAATCGCACGGCCCTGCAGACATTTGACAATCATGCTGCAGGTACTGAGCGCGAAACCGAGATTGCGAACCGGATGGATCTGTTTGTCAATCTGCAACTCACGGGGACGGAAAAGCTACTTCTTGGATTGCGGCCTTTTGACAATAACCTACCGCGCCGCTTTTCGCGCTATAGTCTGGAAGGCGCCAACAAAGGCACCACGAACGAATTGAACATAGACGTGGAGACCCTGTTTTTTGAAGGGGATGTTGGGAGCCTGCTGCCCAATTTGGATCGCGCCGGTATGACACCAGTAGATTTCGGTTTCACCATTGGGCGCCAGCCAATAGTTTTCCAGGAAGGGATACTCATCGCTGATACGATCGATGCCGTAGGTTTCGTGCGTAATAACTTGGTATTTCCCAATACGTCGAATTTGCGGATTTCAGGTATGTGGGCATGGAACCGCCTAGACCGAAATGATCGGGCGCGTGGGGTCAAGGCCAATATGTATGGGCTATTTGGCTTCGTTGATGCCAACATCAGCTCCTATAATCTCGACGCGATTCTCGTGGACGATAATGGCAATGGAGATGGCTTCTACTTAGGTGCTTCATCGATCCAGAGATTGCGGGGATGGGGTGGAATTTCCACGGCGTTCCGGATCAACAGTTCGTTTGCCCTTGAAGACGAAATAGGCGGCAATGTAATCGGGGATGGGACACTTGTGACGGCGGAAATTTCGTCTTTGGTGGCCGGGTCCGATGATATCGTATATTTTAATACTTTTGCCGGCATTGATAACTATACCCAGGCTGGGCGCGAACAAATTCTTGGTGGACCTTTAGCCAATACCGGAATTCTATTTGCCTCTCCCAATCTTTCGACACACGGCGCTGAAATTAATCCATTCACCGATGACGTCGTCGGCTTTGCTATGGGCTATCAGGCTTTCTACAATCACCATCGGCGAAACTTGATCCTGGAGATTGCCAGCCGCAAGGCAACGAAAGGTGAATCCGATGCGTTGGGCCTCGGATTTCAGCTGCAACAAGCCGTTGGGCGGCGTATCCAGCTCCAGTTAGAAAGTTTTTATACCTTCCAGGAAAATCAAAATGATGCGTCCGGTATGCGCTTTGAAGTGCAGGTTGTTTATTGATAGGCCGGCGCAAAAAGAAACCCTAATTAAGGCTCTCCATAGCGGTATGGTTTTGGGTACCACAACCGTCAAGGATGCCTCTGGGTTCTGTCTCGAACAAAAAAAGAAAGACGGTCCCGAGCTGGCCCATGGACAAAGGGTAAGATACCTGAGACATCTCGGCCTGATTGACATTGACTCACCGCAATCATGGATGGCGAAACAATTGGCGGGCCTTTGATGCCACGAGCTGAAGCCGATGAATTTGATTAAGACTATCGGCTAGATTGATTGGGGGTCGGGGGCGTGGCTGCCACAGACGGGTTCATTAAATGCGCTCCGTGGTCCACCATCGGTTAAGGGGTTCGCTTACGCGCCCCCTTTATCGATGCGAAGGATGGCAACTAGGAAGTTCTAGGTACTCCGCACAGAAATTAGTGGAGGCATAAAACGGCCCACCTTTACAGCTAGTGGTCGTTATAAGGCGATAGCGTCAGCATATTTGGCGGATGCCCCGGGTTGATATGCTGTTGATAGGGCGACCTCAATAATTTATGATGAAGCGTTACTGGCTTTCTAT
>CAUZBE010000518.1:0-2674 GCA_963577885.1 Alphaproteobacteria bacterium | reverse complement strand
TGACCATATTGCCGTTTTCGTCCACCGCTGTGCGCCTGACCAGGTTGGGGCTGATGTGTAGCTGATCTAAATCGCTGGTGATCAAGTCGCCCTTGGCATTGTACCAGGGCCCGTGACCGATCCGGTCACGGGCCGCAATACCGCGCTCACTTTCCACCCGGGTGGAGAGATAGGCACGCCAGGTGCATCCGGTCGATCCGGCCGTGGCAGCCAGTTTGGCGCAATGGGCGTCGCCACCCGCCAGGCCACCGAGATTGGCGCTATCGACGACGCCGACGCTGGTCATGAAAAAACTCATGCCGTGATCGCCGGCTACCGCCAATGGACTGCCCAGTAACAGCGCCAACCCCGCGGCGGCCCCAACTGTCGCCAACTTTTTACCGATATTCATTTCGACGTCCTTCCCCTATCAACCCAGAATAGGTTTCAGCTTCATGGTTTCAGTGTATCCTGTGCTAAATTGGTCAGTCATTCCGTAAATCGGCAGGCGCCTCTGTGCAATATTGCACATGCAATTACGGGGACGACAATTGGACCCTTTCGTATAGGGTATTTGCGATCTGCTAGACTGTGTTGCGGCCCTGGAGGTGATCGACGAACCCCGGGCCCAAGAGATTATAGGGAATTCGCGGATGTATCTGGACGCGCGCCTTTGGCGCTTCATGGAAGGTTTGCACCATCGCCTCTATGGGGCCGTGGCGCTGGGCCTGCTGGCGGCGGCCACCGGGGTCTTGCGGCTGGTCCTGTTAGGCTGGCTATTGGGTCTGGTTTTCGCAGGCGCGCCGTTGGCTGAATTGTGGGGGCCGGTGGCCCTGGTCGCCGGCACCATGCTATTGCGCGGGGCATTGGAATACAGTCGCAACATGGTCGCGCACCGGACGGCCGCGCGGGTGCAGATCGTCCTGCGACAACATTTATATGACAAAATCGTCCACCTGGGTCCGGCCTATTTCGGCCTGAAACGCACCGGCGCTGTCCTGGTGTCCCTGGTCGAAGGGGTCGAACAGCTGGAAACCTATTTCGGCCAATACCTGCCGCAATTGTTCGTGGCGGCCCTGACGCCGCTGCTGATCTTCGGCTTTATCGTGTTCCTCGACCCGGCCATCGCATCCTGCCTGTTGGTCTTTGCCCTGCTGACCCTAGTGGCACCATCGGCTTTTCATTTCTGGGATCGGCAAAGCGCGCGCGCGCGCGCGCGCGTACGGTGCGTTCGCCGCGGAATTTCTGGATTCCCTGCAAGGCCTGGGCACGCTGAAGGCCTTTGGACAAAGCCATGTGCGGGCCAAAAGCCTGGGCGACAAGGCCCACGAGCTGTTCCGCACCACCATGTGGGTGCTGGCCACCAATGCCTTGGGCCGGGGCATTACGGATACGGGTATTGCGCTGGGCGCGGCGGCGGCGTTGAGCCTGGGCGCCTGGCAGGTCAGCCAGGGGCAAACCGAACTATGGGTATTGCTGGTGGTCCTGATGCTCGGGGTCGAGGTTTTCCGGCCCCTGCGTGATCTGCGCAATCTGTTGCATCAAGGCATGGTCGGGCAATCGGCGGCGGAAGGCATTCTGGCCATTCTGGCGGCGGCGCCGACCTTGCCCGATGACGGCGCGAGCACTCTAAAGCTGGATCAGGCCGCCTCGGTCGAATTCAGAAACGTGCGCTTTGCCTATCCCGGCGCGCGGGGCCCGGCCCATGATAATTTGGACTTTACCATTCAACCGGGTCAAAGGATCGGCATCGTCGGCTCGTCGGGCGCGGGCAAAACCACGATCCAGCGGTTGTTGCTGCGCCTGTATGATCCCGATAATGGGCAAATCCTAATTGCCGGCCAGGATATACGCCAGCAATCCCTGGCCAGCCTACGCCAGCAATTCGCCGTGGTGCAGCAAGATACCTATCTATTTTTCGGCAGCGTCGAAGATAATATCCGCCTGGGTAAACCGGATGCCACGGGCGCGGAAGTCCGGGCCGCGGCGGCGGCGGCCAATGCCACGGAATTCATTGCCGACCTGCCCCAAGGATACGCCACCATCGTGGGCGAGCGGGGCCTGAAACTATCGGGTGGCCAGCGCCAGCGTATCGCCATCGCCCGGGCCCTGCTGCGCGATGCGCCGATCCTGGTGCTGGACGAGGCGCTGTCCTCGGTTGATGCGGAAAACGAGGCGGTGATCCAGCAGGCCCTGGACCGCCTGATGCAGGGCCGCACGACGTTGATCTTCGCTCATCGTCTGTCCTCCGTGATAGATGCCGACCGCATTTTGGTTCTGGGCGAGGGCCGGGTAGTGGAACAGGGCCGGCATGGCGAACTGATGGCCCAGAGCGGCGCCTATCACCGCCTGATGGCGGCCCAGGCGAGGGACAATGCGGGCTCTGCGCAACGCCTGGACACGCGCACCGTGGCCAAGGATGGGCCAACAATAGGGGATTTACCCCCTGACGCCGGGGCCAGCAATGCCATTCTGCGGGCCCGATATCTGGGCTGGGCCGGCGCCTTTCGCATTTTGCTGAGGTATGTGGCGCCATGGAAAGGGCGCCTGGCCCTGACCTTCATATTTGGGGTCAGCCGGGTCGCCGCCTTCACCGGGATCGGCATCGTCGGCGCCCTGGCCGTGATCGCCGTCAAGGAGGGGCTGCCCTATGGCTATTTGCTGTGGATTCTGGCAGCCATGGCGCCGCTGGCCG
>CAUZBE010000517.1:0-2692 GCA_963577885.1 Alphaproteobacteria bacterium | reverse complement strand
GTTGAAAAGTCGGCGGTGGCGGGGTTTCACTCCACGACGAAACATAACGCGGTGAAGGCGGTTTAGCCATCCTCCGAGGCGATGAGGACTATCTGAGCGACCAGAACGGCGTCAGTGGGCGTAATGAGCACGAAGATACAGCCATATCCACCGGCCACGGCCTCCCGCGGCGTGCCGGCGCCGATGCGTTGGCGCCTCATCAATGAGAGATTGTTGCCGGTGACGTGAAGCAGATATCGCTTGTGCTCGTTCTCGCGCCCGCCCGCGCCGCCTCGTTACCGCGCAAGCGTGAAAAGCCGTTCTGCTTGGGCTCACTGATCCGGGTCTTCCAGGGACTGTCGTCCAGGGCCTTCAAGACCGCCCAACGATCCTGCTGCTGTACCATCGCCATCGGCGAATCCCCCCGGTTAAATCAGGACATCAAAGAATCAGACCACCCGCTTGCGTCTAGTGACAACTTCATCAACGGGCTGATAGGGGGGGCGCTTTCTCTGAAGCGCTAAATGTCACCGCAACAAAACTAAACCGGACACCAGTGGACTTGATCCGAGGATGACGAGTAAATGCGAAGGTGTGGAGGGCTTAAACCGGACAGCAGTGGCCGGAGTCTGTCTTTGGGCCGGCTTACAGCCGGACCCGGGGGCCGACCATGGCGGAGAGGGAAGACGCACCTAACGCCGAAGGTCGCGGTCCAGCGTCACCGCCATCCGGCCCGGCTCCAGGCGGTTTCTGAAGACCTGGAGATTGCCGAGGACCCGCTGCACATAGGTCCGTGTTTCCTGAAAGGGGATCAGTTCGATCCAGTCGATCGGATCATCGACGCCATTTCGGGGGTCACCGTTTTTGCGCAGCCAGAGGGACACGGCATTCGGTCCGGCATTATAGGCGGCGATTGCTAAAATGTAGGACCCGCTGAATTTGGCTAGCATTTGCCGCAGATAGCGCCTTCCCAAATTGACATTGTACTTGGCATCGCTGGTCAGGCGGGTTCGGGAATAGCGCATCCCGTTTGAACGGGCGACGAGCCGCGCGGTTCGCGGCATCAACTGCATAACCCCGCGGGCGCCGGCGCGGCTGATGGCCTCAGCATAAAAATTGCTTTCCTGGCGGGCGACAGCCAGCAACAGGGCCCGTTCCGGATTGCCTGCCGGCATGTGGTATAGCGGATACCCCATGGTCAGCAGAACGGTCCCGTCGCGTTGCGCATGACGGGCGACCCAGACTGCCAGATCCAACCGGCCGATCGAACGCGCCAGGTCACCGGCCAGGACCCTGCGACCCGGCGATGTACCAATCTGGCTAAGCCGGAGCAGGAAGGTGCGTACATGTCTGTTCTGGTCAAGCTGGTTCAACAGGCGCACCGCATGAGTCAGTTCGTGGCTGTGAAACTGTTGTTTTTCTGTTTCGGTTGGTGCGATTGGCTCTGGCGAGGGGTGGATTTGCTTTCCCAGTGCCTGGGTGGCGAGTTGGCCGTGATAGGTCGTCGGGTGATGTGCCGCAAGCTGAAACCAGTCACTTGCCTGCGCCGCGTTGCCGATGGCTGTCGCCGCGCGGCCGGCCCAGTAGGCGGCCCGTGCCTTGCTAACCGGGAATTGAACGGCCCGGTACAAACTTTCAAACCGTTGCTGCGCCTCGCTTGCCTGATTTATATACCGCAGCGCGATCCAGCCGGCCAACCACTCCGCTTCGGCCAACTGTACCCTGTGGCGGAGATCCAGCCCATGGTTACGAACCGCCTGATAGGCATCGGCGATCATCCCGTCCGCGAGCAGACGGCGGGCAAGAACGACGCGTTCTTTTGACCAAAGTTCAGGCCTGACCATGTTGCCAGGGGGGCTTTTCAAAATTTCCAGCGCTTCCAGGTCACGATTCTTGCGACGGCGCCAGCGCAGGCGTTCGTATAACAAACCGGGATCGCGGCGCAGCCATGTCGGAACTTTTGATATGGCGCCGTCCACGCCGCCACGCCGACGGCGGAGCTTTATCCGGGCATTCGCCACGGCACGATGTCCCGGCGATACACGGCGTAGCATACGGCGGGCCTGGCGGTGATGACCGTTCCAAAGCAAATTGTCGAGCCGTTCCCAATGATCCAGTTTCGTATATCGCTTTCGATATTGGCGCATGAACAGCCCTTCGTCGCGGCGGCTGAAGCGGCCAAAGACCCATGCGTCGCGCAGATGCGCGTGTCCGTCGTCGGCTCGTCCCGCGGCAATCAACGCTTGGCCATAGGCAATTTTCCCGTCCGTTGTTCGCGGCGGCCGGTTGGCGAACCAGGCCATGACGGTTTCTGAGTGTGTTGTCTCGGTAATGGCTTCTTCCGCCCGATTGCGCAGCGTGTTGGGCAACGGCCAATCGGGGTTCTGTTTAGCGAAATCGACAATTTGCGCGAAACTATAGCTACTGCCCGATTGGGTCATTTCGAGCCACTGGAGAATTTTCCGGGGCAGGGGATGGCGCCCCCGTGCGCCGCGCCGACGGGCCGCATTCCAGTTTCTCTTTTTTGCGAATTGGAAGGCTAATTTATAGGTGGCGATATCCGTGCGGCTGAGCGGCGCTGGTTCCGCAATAAGACCGGGTGGGGCGGCTTTAGCATCCGGGTGGTCGAGAATGACTTTATTTGCGTCCGGGGGAAGGGGCGGCACCGCTGTTGCTGGATGGCTGAAGGTGCCCGCGCTCAGCAACAGCACCA
>CAUZBE010000516.1:0-2692 GCA_963577885.1 Alphaproteobacteria bacterium | reverse complement strand
CGGATTTAGAAATCACCAAAAACCCCGTATGTCCCAAATCAGCCGGCCCCAGAACTGCCGCCATCAGGTCCGGGTCGAGATTATCGGGTACGCAAAGTTCCAGATGGTTCGGGCCATCCGTGGATGGGGTTGCAAGCGCCGCCAGGGCGCAGGCGCCCAGGGAGGAGCCACCAGTGCCCAACAGAACGACACGGCGGAAGCGCCGGCGCCAATCCGTCGCGATGGTTTGCAGGGCCGCCAAGTCGTCACGGCGGCGGGCCACGGCCAGGGGTGCGAGGCCCCCCGCCGCAAGTTCCGAAAGCAATCGATGGCGCGTTGCCTCGCATTGCCGCAATAGTGGCGCCAGCTCGTCCTCTCCCATGCCGGCGGCGCCAGCGGCGGGCCGCAGACACCCGGCAATATCCTGTTGAATGGGAGACGCTATAATCATGGCGCTAGGCTATCAGAGCCCGGCCCGAGCCGAAAGCAGTGCCCCGCCCTATTTATTGCTGCTCAGGCCCGCCGGTTGGCCGACCACGACTATAAGTAGATTTTCCGGGCGCAACAGCCGTTTCCCAACACGGAGGATATCAGCCATGGTCACGGCATTGATCAGGCTGGCGCGCCGGTTCAGATAGTCAATCCCCAGATTGTTCCGTTGAATGGCCAATAACAGACCGGCGATTCTCACAGAAGAGGTCAGCCGCAGTGGAAACGAGCCGTTCAAAAAAGTCTTGGCGTTGGCCAATTCTGCCTCTGTAATACCGTTCTCACCAGCCAGGGCGATCTGCTCCTTGATCACCGTCAGCACTTCGCCGACCCGCTCGTTCTGGGTGCCAACACCGCCCATATACAGGGCCGCATGATCCAGGGGATGGAGATAACTATAGACCGAATAGGCCAGACCCCGTTTCTCGCGCACCTCTTCATTCAGGCGCGACGAAAAGCCGCCGCCGCCCAGAACGTAATTCAAAACATAAGCCGCATACCAATCGGGATCATCCCGCTTGAGGCCCAAGCCACCAAACATCACCTGGCTCTGGGGGATCATTTTTTGCACTACCTTTAAAACACCCGCGCCCTTGGGGTTGGTGTCCGGTATCACGGCAATGACCGTGCTGGCCGGTAGGGCGCCGAAGGTTTGATCCAGCAGCGGCCCCAGTTCCGCCGCCGAGATATCACCGACCACGCCGATGGTCAGGCGGTCACGCACCAACACCTTCGCCAGTAGTTTTCGTAGATCGTCGACAGTTATCGCCTTGACGCTTTCAATGCTGCCCGAGGTCGGCAAGCCATAAGGGTGATCAGAAAATGCGGTCGAAAACCATAATTTTGCCGCGATGGTGCCGGGGTCTTCCTGACTGGCAACCAGACCTGTCAAAATTTTTCGGCGCATGCGTTCCACCGCCTCCGCCTCGAAATGAGGCTCGTTCAGGGCCAGCCGCAACAGCTCGAACGCCGCATCACGGTTCTCGCTCAGAGTACGCAGCCCGCCCGAAAAATGATCGCGGTCAGCGCTGAAATTCAGATGCACCGCCAAATCCTGCAACCGGTTTTGAAACGCCTTGGAATCGTAGGGCCCGGCGCCTTCGTCTAGCAGCGCGGACACAAGATTGGCCGTGCCCTTGCGGGCCGGGCGATCCAGGCTAGCGCCACCGGTGAAAGAGAAGCGGACGGTCAATAGAGGAATGCTGGGTTCATGCACCAGCCAGGCGGTAATGCCGCCTGGGCTGCGCACTTCTTGAACCTGGGTGGCATGGGCTGCGAGCGGCCCCAGCAGAACCAAGAAAACGACCAGGGCATGATGCCGTGCGCGGGCAGGGAACGATGGCCCTAGATGAGGCATTACTCCTCCCCCTCCTTCTCTGCCGGCAATAACAGTCCGGTAACCGAGTTGCGGATTTTCAGTACGGCCCGGCCCGCGGCCATGGCCTGCGCCAAGGTTACCGCCCGGACCTCATCGGGCCAAGATTCTACCTGTTCTACGCTAAGGCCAGAGGTTAGGGCATCGCCAAAAACCCGAGGTGAGGTGAATAGATTGTCCCGCGCATAGACCGCGGCCGCCAGCATTCCGGTGCGCGAGCGTTCCAAATCAGTCGCCAGCAAGCCATCCTTAAGCACCGAGGCCACGGTTTTCACCGCGGCCGCTTCTAGCGTTTCCAGGCTCACGCCGGGTGAGGGCGTGGCGTACAACATGAAGGTGCCCAGATCCAGGCCGGTGGCGCTGTAATGGGCGCTGGCGCTGGTCGCCAGCTTGCTTTCCACCACTAGGTCACGGTACAGCCGCGACGTAGTGCCGCCGCCCAGCATGTCGGCAAACAGAGTCAATGGGATGGCATAATGACTTTCACCGGCCGTTCTGGAAGGGGCGAGATAGCTGCGCTGCCAACTGGCCTGTCTTACCCGGCCGTCCTTGAAGGTAATTTTCCGAGCCGCCAGTTGCGGCGGCTCCTGGGGCCGGACGTTGGGTGGTGTCAGGGTCCTTGGTAAGGGGCCAAAATGCTTTTCCGCGAGGGCCACAACCGCGGGTGCCTCAACATCGCCTGCGACCACCAGAATGGCATTATTGGGGGCGTAATAACGGCGGTAGAAGGCCATGGCATCCGCCTGGCTTAAATTCTCTATCTCGTGTTTCCAGCCGATCACCGGAATGCCGTAGGGGTGGGCGAGATATTGCGACGCACTCATGGCTTCGCGCAACTGTGCGCCGGGA
>CAUZBE010000515.1:0-2702 GCA_963577885.1 Alphaproteobacteria bacterium | reverse complement strand
CGCTGGACCAATGACCGTTGGAAATCAACCCTGCACCGAGTCGCCAATCCAGCCAATTTGGCAGACTCAGGGAGCCGGCGTCAATCCATCGGCTATTTCATGCATCCCAACTTCGACACACCAATCGAATGTTTGCCAACATGCCTGGACCCCGGCGAGGCCCCGCGTTATGCGGCCATAACGGCGGGTGAGCATATCGCCATGAAGATCGCTAAAAGTCACAACATCTAACGAGGATAAAGCTATGTACATCAACGGCAATTGGGCCCACGCACCCGCCAATGCGGAATTCGAGGTTTTTAATCCGGCCACGGGCAACGTCATCAGATCCCTGCCCGATGGCGGGGCGGAGGCCGCACGGACGGCGATTGAGGCGGCTGCGGCGGCCTTTCCGGCCTGGCGCGCCACCACCCCGTACCAGCGGGCCGATTTCTTGATGCGGGCCCATGCCCTGATGCTGGAACGACAGGAAGATCTAGCCCGGGTATTGACCGAGGAGCAGGGCAAGCCCCTGCGCGCGGCCATGATGGAAGTTAAATACGCCGCCGATTTTCTGAGCTGGTTCGCCGAGGAGGGTAAGCGGGTCTATGGCGAGATCATCCCCTCGGCCCGCGCCGATCAGCGTTTCTATGTTCTGCACCAGCCCGTGGGTGTGGTGGCGGCAATCACGCCGTGGAACTATCCCATTTCCATGATCACCCGCAAACTGGGTCCGGCCCTGGCGGCGGGCTGCACCGTGGTCTTGAAGCCGGCGGAGGCAACTCCCCTGACGGCCATTGAAACCTTCAAGATTTTTGAGGATGCGGGCCTGCCCCCCGGCGTGGTCAACCTGGTGACGGGCGCCGACCCCAAGCCGATTGGCGAGGAATTCGTCAATAACCCGAAAGTGGCCAAATTAACCTTCACCGGCTCCACCGCTGTGGGCAAGATGCTGGCCGGCAAGGCGGCGGGCAATATGAAACGGGTGTCATGCGAGCTGGGGGGGCATGCGCCGTTCATCGTACTGGCCGACGCCAATCCCGAGCACGCGGCCAAAGGTCTGCAATTGGTGAAGTTCCTGAACACCGGCCAGGCCTGCATCAGCCCGAACCGGATTTTCGTCCACCGCGATATTCTGGACAGTTTCCTAGAAACTCTGACAGGACGGGTCGCGGCCATGAAGGCGGGCAATGGACTGGATAAGGGCGTCGCCATCGGCCCCCTGGTCAACGAGGCGGCGGTGGCGAAGGTGGAAAATCAGGTCCGCGACGCGATTGCCAAGGGTGCCCAAGTGCGGTGCGGCGGCGAGAGGCTGACCGAGGGCAAAATGGGCAGGGGTCATTTTTTTGCCCCGACCGTACTGGGCAATGTCAGTCCGGAGATGCTGATCTATCGGGAAGAAACCTTTGGCCCGGTGGCCGCCGTGGTGGCGTTCGATGATGACGATGATGTGCTGGGCATGGCGAACGACACTAACTATGGCCTGGCCGCCTATATCTATAGCCAGAATTTAACCCAGGCCATGCGGCTGTTCGAAGGCTTGGAGTTCGGCATCATCGGCGTCAACGACATCAATCCCGCCTCCGCCGCTGCACCCTTCGGCGGCATGAAGGACAGCGGCCTGGGCCGCGAAGGCAGCCGGGAAGGCATTCACGAATACCTGGAAACCAAGGTCGGCGGCTTTAGTATCTAACCAAAAGAACTACGGTGCCAAGGTGGTGGCCATTCCGTCAGGGTATGGGACGCCCGAGCATGGCCAGAATGCGGCTGGCGACCTGCAGGGTGTAGTCGGCGCAGTCACAATCCGACAGGCCGATGACAAACTCATCGCAGCCGATCCACTATACCAAGTCCACCGCGCGCTATTCCGCCCTTATACGCTCGACAATGACCTGCAACACTTCATCGCCGGCATCATGGCCATGGCTGTCATTGACCGGCTTGAATTTATCTAGGTCTAGGAACAAACAGGCAAGACAGCCGCCGCTTCTGTGAACCCGGGATATCTCCTGATCAAGGTACTTATCAAGATAGGGCCGGTTCGCCGCGCCTGTAAGAGCGTCGGAATAGGTGCTCTGAAACTATAATTCCTCGGATGCCTTGCGCTTGATGATGTCCGAGAATATGCCGATGTAATTCTCCATGGCGCCACTTGCGTCGGGAACTTTTGAAATTCGTAGCCACCCGGCATAGATTTCGCCGTTTTTGCGCCGATTGTAGGCCTCCCCCTCCCAACAACCATTTGTCGGGAAATCGTCCCACATATTGTTATAGAACACAGCGTCATGCCGCCCGGCGAACAAAATTCTTGGACTTTTGCCAATAACTTTCTGCCCGGAATAGCCGGTCAGCCGATTGAAGGCCTCATTGACTGCCATGATGCAACCTCCAGCATCCGTAATTGTGGCGCCTTCGATCGTGGATTGGAAAACTTTGGCGTGCAGCGCCTCGGTTGCCGCGGGTCTTTTTGGATCACGCCGGGCAATCCACAAACAGGCGAATAGCCCGGCGGTAAAAACAAGTCCCAGAATGGCTACGGACCCGTAACTACCTTCCCCGAACAAATGCAGGGTCAAGGCGATGATCAGCGCCGCCAGGCAACCGGCGCGTAAACGTACCGCTCAATTTTAGCCCCTATGCATCATGACCACGACAAGGGTTAAATTCTGCGGCTCCTAACCTGCGCCAATCAAGACCAACAAACCGTTAAACTACCCTTCAAT
>CAUZBE010000514.1:0-2722 GCA_963577885.1 Alphaproteobacteria bacterium | reverse complement strand
TTTAGGGCCACCGGGCAGACCGGCTTGCTGATTGCCGAACGGGGCGTTGCCATTGATGCGGTGGTGGCGGATTTCATCTCCGGCGCTGCCGAATGGGTCAGCCCGGACAATCATGCCGATCATTGGGATCTGATCGAAGGCCAGGGCTCGCTGTTCCACGCCTCTTACGCGGGGGTTTCCCTGGGTCTGATGCACGGCTCCCAACCCGATCTTCTGGTGCTGTGCCACGAGCCGACCCGCCAGCACATGCGCGGCCTGACAGACGCCCCCATACCGAAACTGGAAGATTGTATCGGCCTCAACCTGGCCAGTGCCCGCCTCACCAACCCGGATTGCCGGATGTTGGGAATTTCGGTCAATACATCCGCGCTGTCGCCGCAGGAAGGGGAACGTTACCTGGCCGAAACGGCGGCAAGGCTATCACTGCCATGCCTGGACCCGATACGCGGCAATGCTGATGGCTTTCTGGATTTTTTGGAATACGCCTCATCATGACGCGGACTATACAGGTGCACGACGAAACCTTTCCCATCGCCGGCAGCTTTACCATTTCGCGGGGAAGCCGCACAGAAATTCAGGTCATGGTAGCCGAAATTAGCGACGGCGTGCATCGGGGCCGCGGTGAATGTGTCCCCTACAGCCACTATGGCGAGAGCATGGCCTCCGTCCGCCGGCAGATAGAAAGCATGGCGGCCTTAATCACGGACGGCGGTTCGCGGACGGATTTAAACCTGGCCCTGGACGCCGGCGCCGCCCGCAATGCCCTGGATTGCGCTTTGTTCGACCTGGAGGCGAAGGCGACCGGGCAACGGGTTTGGGATTTGCCGGATCTGGCGGATCTGGCCCCGCCACCAGACCTGTTAACCGCCTATACCTTGAGCCTGGGTAGCCCGGAAGGCATGGCAAAAGCGGCCCAGAAGGCTAAGGACCGCCCCCTGTTAAAACTGAAGCTAGGCGGTGAGGGTGATTTAGAACGGGTCAGGGCGGTACACCAGGCGGCTCCGAATGCACGCCTGATCGTGGATGCGAACGAGGCCTGGGAACCGGACATGGTGGTGCCCTTCTCCACGGCGCTGGCGGAATTGGCGGTGGAACTAATTGAGCAGCCTTTGCCCAGTAGCCGGGATCAGATGTTATCGGACTGCCCGCACCCAGTACCTGTCTGCGCGGACGAATCTTGCCATGTCAGCGCCGATCTCGATGCTCTGGCCGGGCGCTATGACCTGGTCAACGTAAAGCTGGATAAAAGCGGTGGCCTGACCGAGGGCCTGATCTTGACCCGTGAGGCCAAGCGGCGCGGCTTCGGCGTCATGGTGGGCTGCATGCTGGGTACGTCCCTGGCCATGGCGCCGGCCATGCTATTGGCCAGCATGGCCAATTATGTGGATCTGGACGGCCCACTATTGCTGGCCAAAGATCGCGGTGCGGCGCTGGTTTACCGGAACAGTTATGTGGCGGCGCCGACGGCGGAGCTTTGGGGTTAATACATGGCTGCGCCATTAGAGCATTTTCATTCTAAAAAATACTCTAGTGGGTCTAACCAAAATCTACCTCGCCCGGACGTGGCGCAAGGTCGGATAATTCGACGCGAGCGGTGAATGCGGATGTTACATCATGCTGGTAACGATGCTGTCGTTCGTTTTCCCCGTGGTCATGATACTGGCCATGGTGGCTGACTTTCGCACCCTCGAAATTCCCGACCGCCTGTCTTTGGCCTTGGCGGCGGCCTATACCTTGGCAGCGCTCAGTGCCGGCTCCTCCCGGCAGCAGATCCTGTGGTCTTTCGCCCTGGGGGGTCTGATGCTGCTGGCGGCGATAGTAATGTTCGCGTTGCGGATAATGGGCGGCGGCGGCGGCAAACTGTTGACAGCGACGGCACTGTGGACTGGCCAAGAACAACTCGTGGCATTTCTGTTATTAACCACCTTGGCTGGCGGTATCCTGACGATAGCTCTGTTGCTGTATCGCCACCTACCCCCGGCTTCCCAACTCACCGGCATCGTAGCCTTGCGGCAACTACATGAACAAAAGCGGAATGTTCCGTACGCGATCGCAATCGGCGGTGCGGGTTTGATTATATATCCGCATTTGCTGATTTTGAGAAGTTAGCGAAAATCAAACCATTTGCCGACCGAATCTGATTAACGATCAGCATGTTAATTCGGAGACTTCCCGCGACTGCAAAGGCGGCACAAAAAGACCCGGCGGCCGAGAAGACGATGGCGGCCGGGTCATCCCCGGCTTAAATGCGGCTTACAGATGTCTTGCGGTGCTGCCCTGCCCCCGCCTTCTACGGTGTTTGACGCAGTTTCGGACTAATCCAGGCCACGTGGCAATTAACTACCGCAGGTGACATGACACCATGTGGCCGGGGCTGTACGCCTTCAACACCGGCACTTCAATCTTGCATTGCTCTTCGGCATAGGGGCAGCGAGTATGAAAATGGCAGCCTGGCGGCGGTTGAATTGGGCTGGGCACATCCCCCTGTAGAATAGTCTTTTTTCGCCTGACCGTCGGGTCGGGAATGGGTACGGCCGAGAGCAGTGCTTCGGTATAGGGATGCTGGGGATTGGTGAACAGCGTTTTCTTGTCGGTATATTCGACGATCTTGCCCAGATACATCACCGCGATGCGATGGCTGATATGTTCGACCACCGCCAGATCATGGGCGATAAACAGATAAGATAAGTTGAACTCCGCCTGCAGGTCCATCAATAAATTG
>CAUZBE010000513.1:0-2728 GCA_963577885.1 Alphaproteobacteria bacterium | reverse complement strand
TGGAGAGGGACGGATGGTGGCTGATGTTGAAGGGGGCAGTATTTTCGAGCATCTCGAACGCGCGGTCGACGTAGAAATTCCAGTCGTCATCCGCGGTCGGCAGCGGCGTTGCCTTCATGGGCAGGGTAGGCATCAGTAATAGGTCATAGTCGGCCAGCACCGCATCATAGGCCGCGCGCAGGCTATAGGAGAGGTTGACTGCCTTGCCGTAGAGACGCTTGCCCACGGTATTGTCTACATGGGTCCCCATCATCATGGCCATCTTCAAGGTTTCCGACAGCGAATCCGCCTGCTCCCGCCAGCCGCGATGAAAGTCCATCAACGCGGTGGAATACAAATCGCTGCGTGAGACACCGTAACCATCACCCATCATCATGGTATGGGTCAGCCCATGTAGACCGATGGGCGTCCAGATTGCCATGCCGTCATTATGCATGGGGATGGAGACCTCCTCGACAGTGGCGCCCAGATCGGCAAAGCGAGCCGCCGCAGCTCGCACATAGGCATCCACGTCCGCCTCTGAATTATCGCGGGCGAAGCCTTCTTTTACTACTGCGATCTTCATTCCGGCGACGCCGCCACCCAGCATTTCACTATAAGGATGGGTAACGACATTCTGTTGCCGGCCGTCGTACCCATCCACGCCAGCCATGACTTCCAGCATTAATGCGTTGTCGGCCACCGTCGCCGTCATCGGCCCGGTATGGTCGACAAATGGCTCGATCGGCATGACCCCCGTATACGGCACCAGGCCATACGTGGCTTTCATGGCGACGATGCCGCAATAGGCCGCCGGGATTCGCACCGAACCGCCCTGGTCACCGCCAACCGCCATATCCACGTCGCCCGCCGCGACCAGGGCCGCGCTGCCGGAGGACGAACCGCCGGCGGAATAACCTGGCGCCCTCGGATTATCAACGTTGCCTGTAGCGTTGGTATGACTACCTCCCGAGAGGCAAAAGGCTTCGCAATGAGCCTTGCCCGTGATCGTGGCTCCGGCATCCAGCAACCTGGTTACAACGGTGGCATCGACGTTCGGCACGAAGCCTTCCAATGTGGCCGAACCGTTCATCATGGGCACGCCGGCCAGCATGACGTTGTCTTTCAACGCGACGGTCTTACCCACAAGCTTACCCTTCGTCGCGCCCTTGACTTCGGTTTTATAGTACCAGGCGTTATGTGGATTTTCCGCCCCGGTGGGCCGATAGCCTGGCGTGCGCGGATATTTCACCTCGGGCAGGGGATCAGCCATTTGGTCAACCGCCTTGTAGGCCGCAGTGTAAGCGGCAAAGCGCGGTTGCAACAACGCGACCTTGGCCGCATCGACATTCATGCCAAGTTGTTCGGCAACCTCGTATACTTGCTCGTCGGTGGGCTGTTGTACGGTCATCACGTTCTCTCCAAGTTTGTAGACTCTAAGTTCCAAAGCCAAGGTATTCGGCAACCATCGCCGAGTCCTTGATGCTCTCAATCGGAATTTCGGTGTCCAGAACACCTCGCGAAATGGTGTAGACGCGCGAAGCAAGTCCCAGAATAAAATCCAGATTTTGCTCGACCAACACAATGGTCAGGTTCTGCTTTACCTGTAATTCCTTCAAGACTTCACTGATTTCGTGAATGATCGAAGGCTGCACTCCTTCGGTCGGTTCATCCAGCAGGATCAATGAAGGACGGTTGCACAGGCACCTGGCAAGGGCCAGAATTTGCTGTTCGCCGCCACTCAAGGCGCCGCCGCGCCGATCCAGCAATGGGCTTAAGCGCGGGAAGAATTCCAGCATCTCGTCAATCCGGTCGAGAGAGCCTTTATTTCCTAGAACGCCAACGGTCAGGTTTTCCATTACCGTCAGGTTGGGGAAAATTTCCCGGCCTTGTGGCACCAACGACATGCCCATGCGGGCGCGGCGATGGGTTGGCAACCGGCGGATTTCCTTATCCTGATATTTGATGCTGCCGCCCGTGGTGGTAACGAGCCCCATGATCGCGCGCATCAACGTCGTCTTGCCCATGCCGTTGTGACCCAGCACGCCGACGAACTCGCCCTGTTCCACGTGCATATCAATCTTGTGCAAGATCGGCACATGTCCATAGGCTGCCTTCAGGTCGTGAATTTCAAGCAGCGACATTGGCTTCTTTTCCCAGATAGATTTCCTGCACTTCGCTATGGGCCATAATCTCGGCGACATCGCCTTCGATAAAGACGCCGCCGCGGTGGAAGACGGTAATCTCGGTCGCGATATCTTTTATAAACTGCATGTCATGTTCAACCACGATCAACGACATGTGCCCCGCCAGATCACGCAGCGCAGAGGCTAGGCGGCCACGTTCTTCGGCCGTCATGCCGGCCGCCGGTTCGTCCAGCAAAACCAGACGCGGCTGACCCGCTAGGACCATGGCGAGTTCGATCAACTGGCGCTCTCCATGGGACAGGGACCCGACCTCCCGGTGCGCCAGCGCGGTAATCCTGATCAGCTCCAACATCTCATCCGTAATTTCTTCAGAGCGCTTTTGCGAGTGGCCTTGACGGGCCGAAAGGGCGATATTTTCCCGCGCCGGCAGGCCGTCGAAAAGGTTTGGCACCTGGGTCTTGATGCCCATTCCCTTACGCACGATATCATGGGTGTTCTCGCCGCTTATTTCCTGATCGAGGAACAGTATAGAACCGGCTGTCGGCCTCAATTGCCCGGTCAGGCATTTGAAGAACGTACTTTTGCCAGCACCATTAGGTCCG
>CAUZBE010000512.1:0-2733 GCA_963577885.1 Alphaproteobacteria bacterium | reverse complement strand
ATTTGCATATTGCAGTCGATGATTTTCCCGCCTCCTACGCTGGCGATATTGCCCCGACAATGGAACATATGACGGAATTGCTAGAATTTTCCCAATCCTGGAACCGGCAAGGCGCCATGATCGTTCATTGCTATGCCGGAGTTAGCCGTTCGACGGCAGCGGCCCTGACTATCCTCTGCCAATATAATCCGGGTCGAGAGATGGAGGCGGCCCAGGCACTGCGCCGTGCCGCGCCGCATGCCAAACCAAACCGCCGGATCATCGCCATTGCCGACCGCATGTTGCAGTCTGATAATCGATTGGTCGAGGCGGTCGATGCCATGGGGCCGGGAGACTATGAAGGTGGGGGGACACCTTTGGTCGAATTGCCCCTGACGCTCTAAAAACAGCCATGTATTTGGGGGCGGGGGAAAGAAGACTATGAGGGCAATTGTTTGCCGGGAATTGGGGCCGCTATCGGTATTGCGTTTGGAGGATTGGCCCGAACCGGATATGGGGCCGGGTCAGGCGCGGGTGAAGATCAATGCCGCCGGGATCAATTTTCCCGATATCCTAACTGTCGAAGGATCCTATCAGCATAAACCGCCGTTGCCGTTCATTGCCGGGTTCGAGACGGCGGGCGTGGTGACCGAGGTTGCCCAGGGCGTGGCCAATGTCGCGCCGGGCGACCGGGTCATGATGGGTATCCGCCCCGGTGGATTTGCCGAACAGGCCGTGGTGGACGCCGGTGCCCTGTTGCCCACGCCCAGCACATTCGATGACATCACAGCCGCCGCCTTCAGAGTTACTTACGTGACCGCCTATCACTGCCTGATACAGCGCGGACGATTGCAGGCGGGGGAGTGGGTTCTGATCCATAGCGCGACAGGCGGCGTGGGTCTGGCGGCGGTCGAAATTGCCAAACTGCACGGTGCCAGGATCATCGCCACGGGGGGCGACGATAAAAAACTGAAAGTAGCGCGGGCGTATGGCGCCGACCATGTCATCAACTACCGGCAGGGAGAATTCCGCGACTGGGTCAAGGAGATCACCGGGGGCGCCGGCGTCGATCTTGTCTACGATTCCGTGGGCGGCGACGTTTTTGATCAATCCCTGCGCTGCATGGCCTGGCATGGGCGACTGGTGGTGGTTGGTTTTACCTCCGGCCGGATACCGCAGCTCGCGGTCAATTATGCCTTGATAAAGGGCCTGTCCATTATCGGCTGCCGGGCTGGTGAGGCACGCCGGCATGACCCTGAAACCGGCGACCAGGAGCTGCAAGACCTGCTTGCCCTGGCCAATGCCGGTAAACTGCATCCCCATGTCTCCCATGTCCTGCCGTTGGAGCGGGCGGTGGAGGGCATGCAGTTGTTGTTGGACCGAAAGGTAATCGGCAAAGCCGTATTGACCATGGAATAGCCTGGCGGGCGCTGGGATTATGCAAGTAGGGCAGCGCCATGCTATGCGAAGGCCGGTCCATTCGGTAAACTGAACCCATGCGCATTTTGTACCATTTCTGGCTGTCGCCGTTTTCACGCAAGGTTCGGATCGCCTTGTATGAAAAAGGCCTGGATGTGGAACTCGTGGTGGAAAAATATTGGGACCGGCGCCCGGAATTTCTCGCCCTTAACCCGGCTGGCCAGGTGCCGGTATTGAGCGAACCCGATGGCACCGTGTTGGCCGATAGTCAGGCCATCGTCGAATATCTGGAAGATTGCCATCCCGAACCGAACTTGTTGGGATGGGATGCCTTGGCGCGCGCCGAATGCCGCCGCCTGATCGCCTGGTTTGATGGCAAGTTCTATTACGAGGTGACGGACCATTTTCTGCGGGAAAAACTGTTGAAGCGCTTCATGGGCATGGGCGAGCCGCGCTCCGACCTGATCCGAGCTGGCCGGGAGAATATCAGCTACCATCTGAACTACGTCGGCTATCTGGTGGAACGGCGCAATTACATCGGCGGCGAAGTATTTTCCCTGGCCGATATCGCAGCCGCGGCGCAATTTTCTTGCCTGGATTATCTGGGCGATGTGCCCTGGGAACAGTATCCGGCGGTCAAGGAATGGTATGCCCGGGTGAAATCACGTCCCAGTTTCCGCGCCATTCTGGCCGATCATATGCCCGGTCTGCCACCGCCGATACATTATGCCGACCTCGATTTCTAAGCCCATTAAAAATTGCCCCGTACCGGACGGCGCTGATAAGAACAGCATGCCGCTGGTTCGGGCCCTGCGGCGCCAAGCGCTGGCTTTGGGCTTTGACGCGGTAGGCATTACGGGGCCCGACGCCATCCCCCAGGCCGGTGGTCGCCTGGATCAATTCCTGACCCTGGGCCGTCATGGTGATATGGCTTGGTTGGAGGAAAAGGCCGCCCGCCGCCGCCATCCCAATGCCCTATGGCCAGAGGCCCGCGCCGTCATCATGCTTGGCCTTAACTACGGCCCCGATGAAAACCCCCTGCGCCGCCTGCAGCAGGTGGAACGCGGCAACGTATCGGTCTATGCGGAACGCAAGGATTACCACGTTGTGGTCAAAAAGCGCCTGAAGGCGCTGGCCCGCTGGTTGCATGCAGAGGCGGGCGGCGCCTTGAAGGTTTTTGTTGATACCGCGCCCGTGATGGAAAAACCCCTGGCCCAGGCGGCGGGTCTGGGTTGGCAAGGCAAGCATAGCAATCTGGTCAGCCGGGACTTCGGCTCCTGGCTGTTTCTGGGCAGTATATTCACGACCCTGTCTCTGCCGCCCGATGCCGGCGAG
>CAUZBE010000511.1:0-2751 GCA_963577885.1 Alphaproteobacteria bacterium | reverse complement strand
GGCCCGGCCCAGATGCTTGGCCTTCATGGGATCGTCCGGAGCCACCCTTCGCAGCAGTTCCGGCGCAAAGCTGGGGATGCCGATAAAGGTCAGGGCCTCGCCCTCGCTCATGGCATCGCCGATATGTAGGTTGCCATGGTTGGGCAGGCCGATGATATCGCCGGCATAGGCATCCTCCGCCATGCCCCGATCTTGGGCCAGGAACAGGACGGGATTGTGCATGTTGATCTGTTTGCCGCTGCGCAGATGCTTTAGCTTCATGCCGCGGCGAAAATGGCCCGAACAGATACGCATGAAGGCCATGCGGTCCCGGTGCTTGGGGTCCATGTTGGCCTGAATTTTGAAAAGGAAGCCGCTGACCTTGTTCTCGTTGGGCAATACCGGCCGGGTCAGGCTGGGCCGGGGGCCGGGCGGCGGCGCCAGCTTGGCCAGGCCGGCCAACAGTTCCCGGACCCCGAAGTTATTGATGGCGGAGCCGAAATAGACCGGCGTCATGTGGCCTTCGCGGTAGGCCTGGGCATCGAAGGGGGGGCACAGGCCCTGGGCCATCTCTACTTCTTCGCGTAAGGTAATGGCATCTTCTTCCAGCAGGGTATCCAGCTTGCTATCGTCGAGACCCGAGCAAATTTCGCCCCCGCTGACGGCGTTCTTGTTGGCCTTGTCTATCAAGACTAGGCGGTCCGAAAACAGATCGTAGCAACCCTTGAATCTGCGCCCCATGCCGATGGGCCAACTGGCCGGCGTCACATCCAGCGCCAGGCTCTGTTCGATCTCATCCAACAGATCGAACGGCTCCCGCCCCTCGCGGTCCATCTTGTTGATGAAGGTAATAATGGGTACGTCGCGCAGGCGGCAGACCTCGAACAGCTTGCGGGTCTGTTCCTGAATGCCGCGGGCCGCGTCCAGTACCATGACGGCGCTGTCGACGGCGGTCAGGGTGCGGTAGGTGTCCTCGGAAAAATCCTGATGGCCCGGTGTGTCCAGCAGGTTGAACGTGCAACCGGCATAATTAAAGGTCATCACGGAAGTGGCGACGGAAATGCCGCGCTCCCGCTCCACCTTCATCCAATCGGAATGGGCCCGGCGCATATCGCCCTTGGCCTTGACCGCGCCGGCAAGATTGATGGCGCCGCCGAACAGCAACAGCTTTTCGGTCAAGGTGGTTTTGCCGGCATCGGGATGGGCGATAATGGCAAACGTGCGGCGGCGCGAAACTTCTGTGGCGATATCTGTCATGACTGGGTCCGGGTACGAGGCTTTGCGCGCGGGCGGTATAGTTCAGCGCGCCGGGCCGTATAGCACCTATTGGCTGTTTGGAAAAGGCGACGGCCTGGGGATATCGCTATCCCTGTTTTCTGTTATATGTGACGGCCATCGTAAAAAAGGAACCTCATCCAGTGGATCTGGCGAAACAGCATCTTGATATAGGCCTGTATACCAACCGGCGGGAAGAACAATTGGCCTTCTGGCAGGGCGAGGTCGGCCTGGAATTCGACCATGTGGGCAAGCTGGGCGGTGGCATCCATCAATTGCGCCATCACATGAACGGCTCTATCCTGAAGATCAATCATGCCCGCGACCCTTTGCCGAACCTTGACTCCTCTGGCTATCGCCGCTTATTGGTCGCCAGGCCGGGTTTGGATGCGGTGCGGAACCTGAAAGACCCTGATGGCAATTCGGTGGACCTGGTGCCGCCGGGACATTATGGGATCGTCGGTATCGGCATCGAAATCGCGGTTAGCGATTTGGCCGCCGCCAAGGCTTTCTGGGGCGGCGCCATGCAGTTTAAGGCCGGGGACGGTGATACGGTTGTCGCCGGCGATACAGTGCTGAATTTGCGGTTGAATGTAGATGTAAAATCAACGCCGGATGACAAGGCGGCTATCGGCTATCGCTATACCACCGTGCAGATCTATAAGTGCGATATGGAACATGCGGGCATATTGGCGCGTGGCGGCCGCGAGGGCGACCCGCCCCGGACCATCGGCACCACCACGCGCTATTCCTTCGTGCGGGACCCGGACGGTAATTGGATCGAGGTTTCGCAGCGGGCGCAATTGACCGGCAGCCTCGTTTAGAACACTGAAACGGGAAATTAAGATGAGCGAACAAAGCTGGGACGTGTACTTATCAGGCGAAATTCATAGCGATTGGCGTGAGCGGATCACCGAGGGCGCGGCCAAGGCCGGTCTGGCAATTGATTTCAGTTCGCCCGTCACCGATCACGCCTCTTCCGACGATTGCGGCGTAGCCATATTAGGAGACGAGGCTCAGCCCTTTTGGCATGATCATAAGGGCGCCAGGATGAATGCCATTCGGACCCGCACCCTGATCGAGCGGGCCGACGTTGTGGTCGTGCGGTTTGGTGACAAATACAAGCAATGGAATGCCGCCTTCGATGCGGGCTATGCCGCTGCGCTGGGCACCTCGATCATTACCTTGCACGACCCCTCCCTTCGTCATGCCCTGAAGGAGGTGGACGGCGCCGCCCTGGCCACGGCGGAGACTCCGGAACAGGTGGTGCGGATCCTGGACTATGTCATCAACGGCCGTCTGGCCGCGTCCGCTTGAAGCGCCTGCCGGCGAAAATATTAATGAGACCCGGCGACCCGCACCGAACCGGAGGTTTAAGCGAGTGATTATGGATCTTGCCGACCCGAAATCTAACCTGTGGACCCATACCGCCGCCCCAGCGCCCGATTGCCCCGCTCTGCAAGGAGAGCGCCGGGCTGATGTGGTGGTGGTGGGCGG
>CAUZBE010000510.1:0-2751 GCA_963577885.1 Alphaproteobacteria bacterium | reverse complement strand
ACGGCCCAGGGGCACCGCTTTTCCCAGCTTTTCGTAAAACTCTTCCAGGCTTTCGTTGGAGCCCGATTTCAGATGCTTTTGCAGGTGCTGGTCGCTCTCGATCAACCCAACCAGCAAGGCGTTGACCAATACGTTATGCGGAGCCCCCTCACCGGCCAGAACCTTGGTTAGGGCCATGCCCGCCGCCCGCGACACCGCCGTGGGCGCACCGCCCGCGCCGGGCGCCTTAGCGCCCACGTTCAACACGTTGATGATACGGCCCCAGCGCCGCTCTTTCATGCCCGGGAAGGTCAGACGGATCAGCCGAACCGCGCCCATCAGCTTCAATTCCAGGTCTTCATTCCAAAGCTCGTCCGTGATCTCCATGAAATTCATGGCGCGCGAGGTGCCGGCATTATTCACCACGATATCCACCGGCCCTAGATCGCCTTCAACCGAATTGTGCATCGCCTTGATGGCCGCTGGGTCCCGCAGGTCGCATGGGTAGGCTTCGACCTTGGCGCCGGGCGCCGCTGCCTCGATGTCAGCCTTGGCGTCTTCCAACATCTCAGCGCGCCGCGCGACGATGGCAACGTTCGCACCCGACTTGGCGAATTCCACGGCCATTGCCCGTCCTAGCCCCAGGCTGCCGCCGGTAATCAGGGCAGTACGTCCATCCATTCTACAGTCCATGTTCTTTTCCCCTGCTTGGTGGTTGATGCTTCAACGTCGGCCAAAAAGACTATGGCGAGCCGTTCAGGCCGTGGTCTCTATATGGCATTGCAACCATTGTGCCGCCGCCTCCAGGTTTGGCTCCACGCCAAGGCCCGGGCGGTCAGATAATTGGAAACAGCCATCGACAAGAGCCGGGAATGGCTCTGCCAACGGCGCTTGCAATGGGTTTTCCAGGGCATCATGTTCAAGGATGCCGGCACAACCTCCCGCATCACTCACCGCGGATAAAAGATGCGCCGAGGCGTGCAGCCCAAGGCCAGAATTGAGCCAGTGCGGACAATATCGTAGGCCAGCGGCAATGGCGCGCCGGGCCACCGGCAGACACCCCGAAAACCCACCCCACTTGCCAATATCTGGCTGAATGATGCCAAGATGTCCCCTATCGATGGCGTCATCGAACGCCTCCGGGCCAAGTATATTCTCACCCCCCGCCAAAGGTACCGCCGAAAGCCGTGCCAACTCGGCCCAATATTCAATCGGATCATCGACACAAATCGGCTCCTCGATCCAACTGAGTGGAAGTTCGCCGAATGCCGC
The DNA here is from genome assembly GCA_963577885.1 of Alphaproteobacteria bacterium. Classification (GTDB taxonomy): domain Bacteria; phylum Pseudomonadota; class Alphaproteobacteria. The sequence goes on along the minus strand of CAUZBE010000510.1, from coordinate 1,500 downwards.
CACCGCCCCCCGGGCATCATCCATATCCCAGCCTTGGTTGGCATCCAGCATGAGTTGCTCGCCCTCGCCAAGGCCTTCGGCGATGGCACAGATGTTCTGCAGGTCGCTTGCCAAATCAAAGGCCACCTTCACCTTGAAGGCACGGTAGCCGCGCGCGCGGCAGCGGACGACCATCTCCGGCGCGCCGCCTGGGTTGAGATTGGAGGCATAAGCCGGTAGCGGATCGGGCAGGCTCTCACGCCCCAGTGCCCGCCAAAGTGGCACGCCGGCCTTGCGCGCCGCCAGATCCCACAGCGCCACGTCGATGCCCGCCAGACAAGCGGCAAATGGGCCGGGCTCCGCGCTTTGCAAGGTGTGGCGGCGCATGCTCCGGGTCAGGTCGCTCCAGGCCTCGGCCGGGTTCTGATAGCGGCGTCCCAGCGCCGTTGGCAGCACGATACTCTCCAGCAGGCGAACCTTGTTTTCGGCACCGCATGGCGGAAAAGAGGCCCAGATTTCACCCCAACCGTGCGCGCCGTCCTGGTCCTCAACTCTCAACAATACGTTGTTGCGCGCCACGATCGCGCCGAACGATGTCAGGATTGGCTCTTTGATGGGAGCGCGAAAATGATAAATATCGACGCGGGCGATCTCGATCATACTGGGACCTAGCCGTCGAGGGCTGCTTTAAAACGGCGAATGGCGTCCATATGGGCATCTGGCGACGATAATCCCGCTCCCATGGTATTGAGCGTGACATGGGTCGCGCCCAGGTCACGCCAGGCCGCGACTTCCGCCGCGCAGGCCTCGGGCGATCGTTCGCCCAGCTTGACCCGCCCCTCTATATCGACCGCATCCGGGTCGCGTCCCGCCTCCCGAATGTAATCATGCAGCTTTGCAATGAGCCGGCGCCCGTCTTCATTCGGGCTAACCCCGTCCGCGCCGAAGCCTTCAAACTGCGGCAGCCAGCCGTCGCCAAGCCGTGCAATGCGGCGCATGACCGCATCCGACATGCCGCCGAACAAAATCGGTATGGGCTGCTGCACCGGCAGGGGATTGATGCCGGCATCTGAAATCTTGTGCCACTTGCCTTCGTAGGTCACCGTAGCTTGGGTCCACAGGGCCCGCATCACTTCCACCTGTTCTTCCGAGCGTTTGCCGCGGTCGTGAAAGTTTTCGCCCAACGCCTCGAATTCAACGTCATTCCAGCCGATACCGATACCGAGCCGTAGCCGTCCCCCGCTCAAGACATCTACCGCGGCCGCCTGTTTGGCCACCAATGCGGTCTGACGCTGGGATACGATGATGATGCCCGTCGTCAGGCCGATATTTTTGGTCAACCCGGCCAGATAGCCGTACAACACGAAGGGTTCATGAAATAATGATCCATGATCATAGGGACCTTTGAAGTCGGGCCGGCTAGCCCTGTTGGCGCCGAGAACATGGTCGAAGGCAAGGATATGGCTGTAATTCAAGGCCTCCGCTGCTTGCGCATAGTCGCGAACCGCCATGGGGTCAGAG
>CAUZBE010000509.1:0-2763 GCA_963577885.1 Alphaproteobacteria bacterium | reverse complement strand
CCAACACCAGGGACGACGGCGTGAAGCCATTTTCCAGGGCCGCGGCATAGACCACTGGTTTGAAAGCGGAGCCCGGTTGACGTAGAGCCTGTGTAGCCCGGTTAAACTGCGAAGCGCGATAGGAATATCCGCCCGCCATGGCCAGGACCCGGCCTGTATGCGGATCCATGGCCACCAGGGCGCCGTTTACAGCCGGAATTTGTTGCAGGGCATAGCTGCCCGGCTGATAGTCCTTTTCCTCCTTCGACACCGCCGTGACCGCGACCACATCGCCAACCGACAGCACTTCGTCCGGGCGGCGTACACGCGGGCCCAGGGTCTCGCCCTTGCGCCAAGCCCGGGCCCAGGCGAGATGTTTGAACAAAATCTGTCCCTCCACCCCATTGGAAATTCCGGTCCGGGCCCGGTCATTGTCCAACGCCAAGACCACGGCCATGTACCATGTGCCGATGGCCCGCGGGATCGGCACCTTGGCCAGTGCGGTCATCCAGTTTTCCAGGCCCATAGCCTCGCTAACCTCTATTCGGCCCAGTGGTCCCCGCCAGCCGTGGCGGCGGTCATAGGCCACCAGTCCCGCACGCAGATTGGCATCGGCCATAGCCTGCAAGGCCGGCTCCAACGTGGTGCGGACCGAAAGGCCGTCTTCATACAATCGGTCTTTACCATAGCGTTGCAGTAATTCACGGCGCACTTCCTCGGCAAAATAACTGGCCTCTAAGATACGGGTTGAATTTGGCCAGTCCCGCCGAGCTTGGGCCGCCTTGCGGTGGCGAAAGGGATGATAATTATTCGGCGCCTTGGGTAGCGCCGCCAAATAGGCGGTTTCTTCCAGGCTTAGTTCATCGAGGGATTTATTGAAATAATTCAAGGCGGCAGCGGCCACGCCATAACTGCCCAGGCCGAGATAGATTTCATTCAGATATAATTCCAGGATCCGGTCCTTGGAAAAAGCATATTCGATGCGAAAAGCCAGGATCACTTCCTTGATCTTACGAACCAGGGAAACTTCACTGGTCAGCAGGAAGTTCTTCGCTACTTGTTGCGTAATAGTCGAGGCGCCTACCGGCCGGCGGTTGTCTCCGATGTTACGGATGTTGCGAATTGACGCCGACAGGATGCCCGCGAAATCTATGCCGGGATGGCTGTAGAAGGTCTTGTCTTCGGCCGAAAGAAATGCCTGAATAACCCTTCGCGGCATGGCGGCTATGGGCACGAACAGCCGGCGTTGATGGGCGAATTCGGCAATCAACGTACCGTCGCCCGCATGCATCCGGCTCATCACGGGCGGCCGATAGTCGGCCAGCTGGCTATAGTCGGGCAAATTCCGGCCATAGCGCCACAACACATACAGGCCTCCGCCTCCGCCAGCGACAATCACCAACAGGAGAAACGAAAACAAGACCGCCAAAAACCGTATCATTTTATCGTCAAAACACCCTTCCGATGTCGCAAATCAAGTCCTCACCTAAAAATATGCCGTGAATTCCGACAACGGTAAAACAACCAATTACGCCGTCAATGTGGCAGCTTCATGGCGTGGCGTCACGGTTCCTCATTCCGCGCCGGCGGCGCCGGTATCTTCAACCCGGTTGTCCGGATGTTTGGCGAACCGCCCCGTCTCCCTGGCATGTGCCGGGCCACGCGTCGGCCATTGCCAGCCGCCAAAGCCCGTGCGCTGGATACCATAAAGGCTTGTTGCAATTCATCCCAGCTGTTCATCACGAACGGTCCGTGTTGGGCCACGTGTTCGCCGATAGGACGGCCCTGTAGCAAAATATAGCGCGGCCGGCTCCGGACCGTTCCGAAATTCAACATCCGCGGCCGCTGCCCAGGTGACGCCCTGCCCGGCCGCGTTTTCATGGCCACCCATTTGCAGACTGCCACCACCGAAAAAAAGCAATTGACGGTTATAGCGTGGATCCGTGGCGGGCAACGTATAGCATGCGCCTACCGCCATATTGATGGTCCAAATTATCACCCCCTTACCCTTGTCCGCCGTCCACGATTGGGACTGTGGCAGTGGCCGCGCGCCGCCGTCGGCCAGTGCACCGCAATAGCTGACCACCGCGGTTTCCCGGTCGGCGTCATCGGCGGTGGTCATGCTTGGAATATCGTTCTGCCAGAACATGGCGAAACGGGACCCCACCATCTTATCCTTGGTCGGCAGATTAAGCCAAATCTGGAATAACTCCGTATGGTTTCCCACTCGGCGTGGCCTCGAAGGGAACATTTCCGAATGCACGATACCGCGGCCGGCGGTCATCCATTGCAAATCGCCCTCGCCAAACCGGGCACAGGCACACCCGGAATCCGCGTGGTTGATATAGCTCCGGCACGCCAAGGTCACGGTCTCAAACCCGCGATGGGGATACTGCGGAAAGCCCGGAATTCTATCGCCGTGGCACATGGTCCAGCTGTCCTTGCCTCTGAATTTCCGGCCAATTGATCGTCCTGTCGAGGATACGGCGGGGCCCATATGCTCGTCGCCCGCTGGATACGCATCATTGTGATGGGCGCAAAATAAAATGGGTCCAGGTCCCGCCAATGCATGCCCAAAGGCGAAATATCCAAGAAGTCAGTGTCGTTCATGGGTTGCGCCCTATTCTTGGGTTGCGCCCTATTCTTGGGTTGCGGTCAGCGCCGCCAGCACAATGGCAGAACGGCGCCATAACGGCTAAGGCTTTTGGGCCTTGAAATAATTGTCCACGGCACGGGCGATAGCGGTTGCGATTGCGGCACGGGAGCTGGCGTTGGCCAGCATTT
>CAUZBE010000508.1:0-2767 GCA_963577885.1 Alphaproteobacteria bacterium | reverse complement strand
GGGCAGTCTTCCCAGACCACTGTTCCACCAAGGGCTGCCTGGGCGGTGTCCGTGACAGAGGGCAGATCATCATAGTCAACATCGATCAACTCGGCGGCATCCTTCGCCTGCATCAGGCTGTCCGCAACCACCAGGGCGAAGGGATCGCCCACATAGCGGACCCGGTCCAGGGCCAGGCCGGGATGAGCGCGCGCGAACATCGGCGTGCCGTCGGGCCGCTTACGCTGCACCGTCGGCGCCATGGTGCCCAGGGCGTCGGCGGCGATATCCGCACCGGTATATATGCCAAGAACACCTGGCGCCGCCCCTGCCGCCAAAATGTCCATGGAAACGATCCGCGCATGGGCATGGGGCGAGCGCACAACCACCGCATGGGCCTGGCCAGCCAGATTGACGTCATTGATAAAGCGGCCCTTGCCGCATAGCAGTCGCCGGTCCTCGAACCGTTTGACGGGCTGGCCGATACCGAATTTATTCATAAATTTCCCCGTGCTGTATTGGCGGTGACTTGGCGTGGCTATGGGGCCGGTTGTTCCACGAATGGGGCATGGAACCGGATGCGATTGCCGCCACCGCGTCTAAGAAAACCTGCCTCGGAGTGCCGAAAATGTCGGGAATATTTATACATTTTGATACCTGTTTAGACGTTGGTGTCTCTAAGACTTTGATCTCATTGCGCTCGAAAAGTTAGCATAAAACTTGCGCCCTTGATTTCACGGTTAATAATTAACCTTAACAGCATGCCATTAACATGATGAATTGATACTATGTTAAGCGGAAGAAAATTAATTGGCGCGGGCGTTGCGGCAACAATTTTATTGCTGGCCGGTATAGCCAACGCGGCGACGGTTTACTTACGGTCCACCGTCGGACAGCCCTGGGGTCAAAACACTAACGAGACGGCCACGGACGAAGTGTTCGGCGGCTGTTGATTGTCCTGGCGGAGCAGAACCTCGATTTTGTACTGTTTCTCAGCGACCTAATTTATATCCTGGAAAAGGGTAGGATTGAATACACCGGCATCCCCAATGACCTGCGCGCCAATCCCGATATTCAGGCCAAGTATCTGACTTTGTAGGCCACTACCGCCGGGAAACGCCATCTACGCTATTGGCTGAAAACTTGCCATTGGCGTGGGGAATGGGGCGAGTGAGGGGGATTGAACCCCCGACCTCTAGATCCACAATCTAGCGCTCTAACCAACTGAGCTACACCCGCCACAGGTTCGAATAGTTGATTAACCCGCCTAAGGGCCGGCGTCAAGCGGTGGTGCCTAAGGTCTAAAAAAAGCCCGCAAACGGTCCACGGCGCGCTGCAAAACTGCGTCCTTTTTGCAAAAGCAGAAGCGCACCAGATGATCCACGCCTGGCGTTGCGTCAGGGCCAAAACGGGCAGCACGGTGACGCCGGCCTCGATCGTGACATGGCGGCAGAAATTTACGTCCGTGCTCTCGAAGCCCAGGGGCGGCGGTCGCAGGTGGACTAATTTCACTTCCGCCCCGGCCCGGCGCAACTTGTGCATATAGCTGTCGTATAGCGGTTTGAACACCACCGCCTCGTCACCCGGCTCTATCAGCGCCAGGATGGAGGCGGCCAGGGCTTCCGTGGCGCCCGTGGTCACCATGACCTGAGCCTGCCAATCCACGTCGAGGCCGTGGAAGCGTTTGTTAATCGCGGCAAGGGCCTGGCGCAATTCGGGGATGCCCAGCATGGGTGGTTACTAGTTAGGGCCCTCACGCGTGGCCGTGTCCAGCACCGCCTTTAGGCTATCCGGTCCATTTTCATCGGGAACGCCCTGGCCCATATTAATCGGTTTATGTTCCATGGCCAGACAGGTCATGACCTTGAACACCATGGTGCCGAAACCGGCAAGAATACTGTTGGCTGGCTATATCCCGCTGCCCTTGTTTTTTTACCCGAACAGTATGAATGCGCTCTATTCGGCGGGGCAGAGGTAAGGCACATTAGTGACGAAGGATTATGGCCATATGAATGAAGATGATATCACCCTACTGTTGGACGCCGTGCGCCGCCTGGTGAATGAAAAACTGATCCCGGCGGAAGCTCAGATCGACCGGCAGCATCGCATCCCCGATGAGCTGTTGGACCTGATGCGGCAGATGGGCCTGTTCGCCTACGCCATCCCCGCCGAGCATGGCGGCCTGGGCCTGAATAAATGGGCAGAGGTGCGAATGATTTTCGAATTCTGCCGCGCCGCGCCCGCCTACCGCTCCTACGTGGGTACCACCAACGGGGTGGGTGGAAAAAGCATCGTGGTCGACGGCACGGAGGCGCAGAAACAACGCTATCTGCCGGCCGTCGCTGCCGGCGAATTGATCGTCAGCTTCTGTCTGACCGAACCGGGCAGCGGCTCGGATGCGAAAAGCCTGTCCACCACCGCCCGGCGGGAGGGTGACCGCTATGTTCTGAACGGCAGCAAGCGCTTTATCTCTAATGCCCCCATTGCCGGCCTGTTCACGGTCATGGCGCGGACCGACCCGGATGATAAAAGCGCCGCCGGCATCTCGGCCTTCCTGGTGGAGGCCGGCACCCCCGGCCTGCATGTTGATCCGCCGTTGGAGAAAATGGGCCAACTGGGTGCGCCCACGGCGGATGTGATCTTCAGTGACTGCCGGATTCCGGGCGAGGCCCTGTTGGGTGGGATCGAGGGCCAGGGCTTCATCACCGCCATGAAGGTGCTGGACGATGCCCGCATTCACATGGGCGCGGTCTGCGTCGGCCTGTCCGCCCGCCTCCTGGAGGAGATG
>CAUZBE010000507.1:0-2767 GCA_963577885.1 Alphaproteobacteria bacterium | reverse complement strand
CGACATCAACGGATTTCAACAATTCGTCCAGTTGGTCCAGATTCGTGGCACTGGCGATGGGTGCGCACACGCTGGGGCGGGCCATCAACCATGCCATCGCCACCTGTCCCGGCTTGGCGCGGTGTTTGTCCGCTACCTCGTCCAGAGCTGCGATGACACCAAAGCCCTTGTTATTGAGGTATTTTTCGACCCGGGGGCCACGTGTCTGCCCCTCCATATCGGCTTTGGAGCGATATTTTCCGGTCAGAAACCCGCTGGCCAGTGAATAGTAGCCGATAACGCCAACATTTTCTGCCAGACACAAGGCCTCGAGTGCGCCTTCAAAGGTGTCGCGTTCAACCAGACTGTAAACCGGCTGCAGGCTTTGATAGCGCGGCAATCCCCCTTCGCTTAAATCCAACGCTTCCTTGAGGCGCTCCGCAGTGAAGTTGGACGCGCCAATTTCGCGCACCTTGCCCTGCTCTATCAGTCGCGCATAGGCCTCCAGGGTCGCCTCCACCGGCGTGTCTGGGTCATCCTTGTGGGATTGATATAAATCGATGTAATCAGTCTTTAGTCGACGTAGTGACGCCTCCACTGCCTCCGCCATGTATTTGGGCGACAGGCCAACCTTGTCCGGCCCCATTTCCATGCCCAATTTTGTTGCGATGACGACCTTGTCGCGGCCACCCCGGCTGGCCAGCCAGTTGCCGATGATGGTTTCCGATTCGCCGCCTTCATTGCCTTCGTTCCAGCGCGAATACACATCGGCGGTGTCGATGAAGTCGAATCCTGCGCCAACAAAGGCATCTAGAATTTTGAAAGAGATTGCTTCATCCGCGGTCCACCCGAAGACGTTGCCGCCAAATGTGATCGGGGCGACCGTAAGCGAAGAAACCCCTAACTGCCGTTTTTCCATAATGTATTGGTCTCCTGGGACGGTGCGTGCATTACGCCATGTGAATTTCGCGACTGCGGACTATCCGTAACATGTACGGTCCGGAATAGCAGCTCTTGGCATACAGCGCTAGTAATGGCCCGAGGGTATAAACCAATCGCGTAGATAGTCACCGGCGGAATGCATGCCACCGGGGTAACGTAATTATTTCAATGGCTTATGTTATAAGGCGTCCGGCCGTTTTATATCGCGCTGCACCGTTTTTATTGCGCTGTAATCCGCTTCGATGCCTACGATTGCGAAGACGTCCCCTACAATTTGCTCCACTGGGCTTTCGGGTACGTCTCCTCTTGAGCGGTTTGCAGACCCCCTTGTGGCATACGCATAGGCGTTCGCCGGCCTCCGCGAGAGGTATATTGGTTGACTCTGCGGTGCGCAGTCGCTTAACCGGGCGGCATGGACGAGACCGACCAACGGCGGCGGCGGCCGAGCCGGGTTAGTGCCAGGCATTGAAATCAGAGTGTTAGGGCCGAGAGCACCGCGGGCAGGCCGGAGGCGAGGGGGTGCCATTCGGCCTCGTTGCTGACGCGCCAGACTTCCCCCGTGTCGGTCCCGATCACCACCCCGCCCGGCTGTTCCAGATCCGGCGTCAGGCCATGAATATTGGCTGCGCAGGGTGAATGCGCCCCATCGCAGAGGGAACGCCAGGTCTCGCCGCCATCCTCCGAGCGCCATAGCATGGCCTGGGCGCCGCCGTCATCCTTGAAGCTGGAAAATGCCGTCGGCGCGCTGGCCACGGTCAGGCCGTGGGGCGATCTAGGGTCAATGCACATGGGCCGGGAATAGCGCGGCGTGATGCCCTTCCAGGCATAGCGCCAACTGGCCCCGCCATCCTCGGACCGAAACACGCCGGCATTGCCCTCAATCATCTCGGCCACGCCGTCCACTCGGCCATAACCGGTCGAGGCATAGAGAACCTCGGGCCGATCAGGCTGGGCGCACATCATGTGCAGATCGGGATTTTCCCCCGGCAGGCCGAACTCCCAGCTCTCGCCGCCGTCCTCTGTGCGGACAATACCGCCGACTTCCACCCCCACCCAGATGCGCCGGGGGTCGTCGCGGTCAACCACGAGGGCCCGCGCCCGGCCCGGCAACCGGGGCGTTACCGGCACGCACCACTCCGCTGCTTCCGACATATTAGCGAAGCTGTCTAGCTCCCGCCAGGTCGAGCCCCCATCCGCGCTGCGGAACAATCCTGCCGGCTGGGTTCCGGCATAAAGACTGCCGTCGCCCGCGCCGCGGATCTGCCAGACCTCCCGGTCCTCCAGCCCGGTACATAGCCAAGTCTCGCCGCCATCGTCGGACCGGAAGACGCCGGCGCCGGTGCCGGCGAACAGGCGGCCCTCGATATTGACCAGGTCGCGGACGCCACGGCTTTCAAGCACATGCCGAGGGCTGTTCCCGTTGAGGGAAAATACGCCTTTGCTGGTACCAGCCAAAATTTTCATTCCAATTACCCCCCGTGAAAATCAATTCCTGTCCATAGTGTCCGCAAGCTCGACCATTGCGCAAGGTTTTAGGGTGGTGAACCGGCCCCCGCGGCGCGGGACTTGGATGGATTTATCTTGTCGGATCGTCGGAGACCTGGACCACGGTCTTGCCGAAATTTCCGCCTTCCAGCATGGCGCGGAAAGCTTTTGGGGTATTTTCTAGGCCAGGACGGAGGTCTTCGAGATATTTCACCTTGCCGTCCTTTAGCCAGCCAGCCATTTGCGCTAAAAAGGCATCTTGGTGATCGGCAACGAAATTGCCGACCGCCAGGGGGAAGACGCTGCAGTTCTGTTTCTCGAACACCGTTTGTCCCGTCTCCAGCCACACCCCCGCCGGGTC
>CAUZBE010000506.1:0-2775 GCA_963577885.1 Alphaproteobacteria bacterium | reverse complement strand
CGCCAATAAACCCAAATAGATGTGCCACTGAAGCCAGGATGCGGCGGTGCCAAGGGGCACCATCGATAATTTTTTTCGTCCGTTGTAAAGCGTCAGCATTAAGACGACCGCTAGTAATAACCATCCAGTCAGAAAAGCCGGCTGATAAAGGGCGACATCATAGGCGGTGCACCAGGCCACCAATCCAGCGCCCGCAAGCAGCGTGACGAAGCCGTTTCGCCACCTGCGTTTAGCAAAAGTCATCAGCGGTTCAACCACTTTCCAAGGTCGGTCAAATCCTGCATGTCAACGCGCTTCAAGGCATCATGGGGACAGGCGCGCTCACAGGCCGGGCCACCAGGTTGATCCAGGCAAAGATCGCATTTAGACGCCTTGACGATGGGAGCGTTGGTTACCGTGTCACGGATAAAGACGCCATTTCCATCGCGCACCTCAACCATGCGAATATTATCGTAGGGACAGGAATTGGCACAGGTGCGACAGCCGATGCAGGTCGTATCGTTGATCACCACCTCACCACCCGGCGAAGACCTGTGAATGGCGCCGGTTGGGCAGCCGATGAGGCAAACCGGATCCATGCAATGCATGCAAGCATTCGGCACCATGTAATGGTCATGGCGGCGGCCATGGCGGTTGAAGCGGGGATTATTGTCGTGGGCACGGGCACAGGCCACCACGCAGTCATCGCAGCGGACGCAACGGTCTAGGTCTACCAACATGGTCGATGTACCGTTGATGTAGCGATGCTCGACTAAAAATTCCAACATTCCCGGCTCGATCAAGGGGGCCTCGCCACCCTCATTGGTATCAGTTTCATCCGTTTGATCAAGGCTCTCATCCAACTGGCTATATTCCGCCAAAGCTTCCGCAGACAGCGTCGGCAACACCAATTCCTCGATCACGGCGGTCGGAACTCGCAAAATATCTACATATCCCAAGGCGCGTAGGGAGGATTGTAGGGTTTTTGTCTGGACTATGCCCCCTTCGCCGTTACCAACTCCATTACCATCATAATCGCCATTACTGGCATCCGGGCGCCAGTTATGGACAATCTCAGCCATGCCAAAGACGGCGCCCCGCCCGATGTAACGAATGGTTTGATGGCCGTTGTTTATAGCCTGACTGACCCGGGCGAAACCGGCTCGCACCAACAACAGCCCGTCAGGATAATCGCCTTCCGCCACGATAACGGGTTCGCTCGCCAGGCGGCGATTAAAACTTTCGTCCCGTTCACGTAGATATTGGGTGTTCCAATCAAAATCGCCATACGTTTCGAACAAGGTTTCCTTAACGATCCGGGCAATGGCGTCGTCATTCAGATGTCGAAACATCGGCGTAGCCTGCAAATGCGACGCCAGACTGCGTTCACGATACAATCGGTCCACATGTCTGCGGAAATCATCGACCCGGCGGCGAATATCACGCAAACCTTGCCAGCGAATTTCCAGCAATTCCGCAGGGCCATCGGAAATTACCGTTGCCGTGCGCTGGGTCCGCCCAAGGGCAGCAATCTCGCCGAACATATCCCCGGTGGTCAGCGTGGCGGTCCGGTGCTCGTTAAGCACCGCCGGCACGTCCTGAATAAAAATCCGCGACTGTTGACCATCATCCGCACGGCTGGCCGTACCCTCAGTTTCTTCTGCCGTGTAGGTATCTCGCACCTCTGGATACAGCGGGTTACGCCATAATTGCGCCACGGCCTGCAACAAGCCCTTTTTCTGGCTTGGTGCCCGGCCCAGCATAGAATCCGACAAGCCCGGCGGCAACACAACCCGGACCCGCCCGCTGATCACCAGAAAGGCGGAATTACCGTAATCGCCTTCGCGCACCACAATGTCGCCGTCCAGGCAACGGACGATCCGCGTATCATTGCTGATTATTCCGGCCAACGACAAGGTCGCGGGAAAGCGGTCGCGGTCCATTTCCCGGAACGGATCCAACGCCAGGATCCGCTCCACCTCCACATTGTTCATGTCCCCGGAAAAGGGCGCATCCCAACGCCGGGGCCGCTGTATTGTGACTGCGTCAACCATGGCAGATAGTCATTATCCCCTCTCTATAGCCTGTAACCCGGTTTTGCCGAGCCCCGGCTATTTGCCCTTGAACTTATCGGCGGTGGGTAACACCGCATCGAGGCCACTGAAGGTACTGCCGTCGTATTTGCTGGCTAGGGCCCGGGCATGGCGCCCAACCTCATCAGCGGCAGCAATGAATTTGGCCTCGTTATTCAGCTTCAGCTTCACGGCCTTGGCGGCCGTATACATGGCCATCAATTCCGGCGCATCGACCAATTTAGCAATCGCCTTGATCCGCTTGCGCGCGTACTTTACCCGCTTGGCCATTTTTACCGCGTAGCGGGCCTTTGTCGTTGCCTTGGCAACCCCGCGCAGGGCGTATTCCAAATCCAGGGCCCGGCCAACCAGATAGATCATGCGTTGGCGTTCAATCGGCGAAACGCGGTTTTCCTTGCTGTACCAGACATTGTGCCGTACTTCGCCCTGGCTCCAGGCGACCAGCTCAATCTTACTGCCGGCGGTATGGCCGCCGACATTGACGAGTTTTTCGTTTGGTACCGTGTGGCAACCAAAGCAATTCTGGGCCACCTGATAAAGATTTCCGGGCCGGATCATACCGGCGGCTTCCGACTTGCTATAGCGCTCTAATTTGTGGGCCGGCGCCTCATTCTCGGCCTTCATGTCCTTGCCGCCAAAATCACTGTGTACTTTGATCCAGTCACGGCCGGCGCCATGGCAGGATTCGCAGGCAATGCCGGCG
>CAUZBE010000505.1:0-2785 GCA_963577885.1 Alphaproteobacteria bacterium | reverse complement strand
AGGCGCCCAACCGGCGCATGCTGTTGACCAGCATGGGCCCTGGCTTTACCGCCGCCTTTGCCCTGATGGAAACCGATTGACCGAGTGGATTATCCTGGCGCTTGTCGCCGCCCAGCGCCTGGGCGAATTGCTCTATAGCCGCCATAACGAGGCGCGGCTGCGCGCCCGGGGCGGGGTCGAGGCCGGCGCCAGGCACTACCCGTTTTTCTTTTTGGTCCATGGCGGTTGGTTCGCGGCCCTGGCGGTCTGGGTTGGCCAGGGCTCCACCGTCAATTGGTGGTGGCTGGCCCTGTTCGCCCTGCTGCAAATCGGCCGGGTCTGGGTGCTAGTCAGCCTGGGCCCTTATTGGTGCACCCGTATTATCACCGTGGCGGACGCACCCCTGATCACGGCCGGGCCCTATCGCTGGCTGAGCCACCCCAATTATCTGGTGGTGTCAGCGGAAATTGCCGTCCTGCCTCTCGCGTTTTCCGCCTACGCCATCGCCATCACATTTTCGATCCTCAACGCCCTGCTGCTGGCCCATCGTATCCGGGTCGAGACCGCAGCTCTGCGGCGGTAGCGATGACTATTTTACGGACGAGAAGCTTGTCGGGGCCAAGAACTGGCTGCTCAGCGAGGCAACGATCTGGCCATTGGCCTCGGTCTCGGCCCGTTTGGATAACCATTCCGGATCGGCCGCGAAGGCGCCGAACTTTTCTTCGCGTTCGGCCAGGGAATTCCAGGCCAGCATGTAGGTCAGGTCCTGGTTCGATTCGCCCACCATCGTGGTCCAGAATCCGGCCTGGCGAATGCCATGCTGCTCCCACAGCGGCAGCGTGATGGTTTCAAAACGCTTCAAAAGGTCCGGCAAACGGCCCGGCACACAATGGTAGATACGCAGTTCATAAATCATTTGTCTTAGCCTCCCCAATTCAGAACGAATTATTATTCGGCTGCCTTTCTAGCCTGTTGCTGTCAAAATAGAAACAGGATGCATAGCTTTGAGAATGAGGAATAATAAACATGGCGAGTGACGATGGCGGCAATTCCGGCGCGGGCTGCTTAAACGGCGTGCGCATTCTGGATCTCACACAGTTCGAGGCGGGGCCCTCCTGTACGGAGGCCCTGGCTTGGTTGGGAGCGGAGGTGGTGAAGGTGGAAAACCCAAAGGGCGGTGATCCTGGCCGCGGTTCTTTCGCCCAGCCGCCGGGTAAGGATTCCTGGTACTTCCTACTGTTCAATTCTTCCAAGAAGTCCGTCACGATCAATTTAAAAGATCCGCGCGGCGTAGCACTGGTCAAGGATATGGCCCGTTCGGCGGACGTGGTGGTGGAGAATTTTGCCCCCGGCGCCATCGAGCGCCTAGGCCTGGGCTATGACGTCCTGGCAAAGGTTAATCCGGCCCTGATCTATGCCCAGGTCAAGGGCTTTGGCGCGGGCAGCCCATTCGAAAACAACCTGGCCTTCGACATGATCGCCCAGGCCTGCGGCGGGGTCATGAGCATCACCGGAGAGGTGGACGGCCCCCCGGTCAAGCCGGGCGCTACCCTGGGCGATACCGGCACCGGCATGTTGCTGGCGGTCTCGATCCTGGCGGCGCTGTACCGGCGCAAGGACACGGGCAAGGGCGAACGTCTGGAGCTGGCCATGCAGGATGCCATGCTGCATTACATCCGCGTTGCCTTCGCGGCCCAGGCTAGTTTTGGCATGGCCGCGCCAAGGGCCGGCGCCAAACTGCTGTCGGGGCCTAATCCACCCAGCGGAATTTTCCCCTGCAAGCCCGGTGGGCCCAACGATTACGTCTATATCTATACCAGCCGGGCCAATCCGCTGCATTGGCAGCGCTTGTTGGAATTGATCGGACGAGAAGACCTGGTCGGAGATCCAAACTACGCAACGGGCGCGATCCGGGCCGAGCGCGAAGACGAAATCGACGCCATGGTTTCGGAATGGACCCGACAGTACGACAAGCACGAGGCCATGCGCCTGGTTGGCGCCGCCGGCATCCCCGCGGGCGCGGTTCTGGATACGGACGAGCTGCAAAACGATCCGAGTTTCGAGCGGCGCGGCATCATGCAGACCATAGAACACCCGACAAATGGGGCCTTTAAAATGCCCGCCTGGCCGGTACGCCACGACGGCGCGCCGCCCACTGTGAAGCCAGCCCCCTTACTGGGCGAACATGCCGAGGATGTCTTTGGCAGTTGGCTGAACATGGACAAGGCTGCGGTAGATACGCTACGCGAAGACGGCGTGATTTGACCGCTTATGCTCTCTACTGCGCGATCATGCCGCCGTCGATGACCAGTTCGGAACCGGTCATCCAGGTGCTTTCGTCCGAGGCCAGGAACAAACAACCCATGGCTATATCTTCGGGTGCGCCGAACCGGCCCAAGGGCGTGGCGGCTAGCCGCGGGGCGGCCAGCGCCGGGTTTTCATGGGCGGGGGCAGTCATGGGAGTATCGACAAAGCCAGGATGCACCGAATTGACGCGAATTTTGTCGCCAGCATATTGAATAGCCGCCGATTTGGAGAGGGCCCGGACCGCGCCTTTCGATGAATGATAGGCCGCGCCGCCAACCGATCCGACGATGCCGTAGATGGACGAGATATTGATGATCGAGCCGCCACCGCCCGCCCGCATGGGGGCAATGGCATGCTTGACGCCCAGGAAGACGCCGGTCGAGTTCACCGCGAAGACCCGGTCCCAGTTTTCCACCGTGGCATCCTCAATCTTGATCAGGGATTTGTTGTCGTCCCGGCGGTCGGTGACCCCGGCGATGTTAGCCAACACGTCAAGACG
>CAUZBE010000504.1:0-2785 GCA_963577885.1 Alphaproteobacteria bacterium | reverse complement strand
GATACTGCCCTGCCCCTGTAAGGCATGGCCGCCCACAATCCGAGGCAACACAACCGGGCCTGCGGGCTCCGCCCCCAGCAGCAGTTCGGCAAGGCGGGAGCGGGTCAGGGGTAAGGTAGTCAGTTCCACACCAACGGCATCGGCTACCCCATTAGCGATACAGACCGGGGTCGACATACAATTACCTTCGCCCAGACCCTTGGCGCCCAGAGGCGTGAAGGGCGACGGGGATTGATCATGCAGGATGGTCAACTCTGGAATTTCCATGACTGTCGGCGCCAGATAGTCGGCCATAGTTCCCGCCTGAAAGCTGCCGTCGGGGGCATAGGCCAGTTCCTCCAGCAGCGCCGCGCCCAAGCCCTGGGCAAAGCCGCCCCTGATCTGGCCATCCGCTAGCATAGGGTTCAACAGCCGGCCCGCGTCATGCATGGTGACATACTTATCGATCCTCACCGCATAGGTCTCCGGGTCGACCTCGACGCCACAGAAATCGAAAATAAAGCCATAAGCGCCCGACGAATTGATGCGGTCGCCTTCGTCTGGCTCGGCCAATTCCGGCATGTTCGAGAACGCGGTTTCGCGCAGGCCGGCGCCCGCACCCTCGGGAATGGACAGGGGCGACCAATGGGCCTTGGCAGCGGAGCGGCCCAAGGGCAATGAATTATCCGGGTTGCCCTGGGCGAATATGCGGCCACCGCCATAGGCGACCTGATCCGGCGGGATGTTCAAGTCCGCCGCCGCAATCAAAGTCAGCCGCTCCCGCAGTTGCATCGCCGCAGTGTGGGTGGCGCCCGCCACGGCACCGGCGAAGCGGGAGGAATAATTGCCCGAGGCGATGGTCCACGGGTCCTTGGCGGTGTCATGTTCGGTGGCAACCGCGACCTCCGCCGGATCCATGCCGAAGACGTCCGCAACTACCTGGGCCAGCACCGTGCGGTGGCCCTGTCCCTGGGGCACGGAGGATACCGCGACGCTAATGGCGCCGGAGGGATCGAATGCCACCGTTGCCGTGGCCAGAGCGCCATTCTTGGGTCCGGCTCGTTGCCGCTGTTCCGGGCTCAACAAGGTGGTGATGTAGCCCATATTGGAGATTGATGGTTCCACCACCACCACATAACCGATGCCATACAAGCGCCCCTCGGCCCGGGCGGCATCGCGCCTGGCCTTTAATTCGGCTAAGCCGCCTTCCAGCACTGCGCGGTCTATGCTGCGGGTATAGTTGCCGGAATCCAGCAATGCGCCCGGCGCCGTGCGGTAGGGCATGGCCTCGGTAGGCACCAGGTTGCGCCGGCGCAGCTCCAACGGGTCCAGACCCAGCTTTGCCGCCGCCTTATCCAACAGCCGCTCCAGCGGAAAATAGATCTGCGGCCCGCCAAAGCCACGCATCAGGCCCGTGGGTGTCTTATTGGTCACCACGACCCGGTTATGGATTGCCAAATTGTGGATGGCGTAGGCGCCGGTCATATTGCCGTGCATACGGTAGAGCGTCGCCGGCTCCGGCGCCCGCAAAAACGCGCCACAATCCTCCAACTGGTCGTAGTCCAGGGCCAGGATGCGGCCCTCCGCGTCCAGGGCGGCTTTCAAAGTGGTTACCCGGTTGGTTGAGGAGGTCGCCGCCGTGAGATGCTCCAGGCGGTCTTCCAGCCATTTTACCGGCCGGCCCACGATCCGCGCCGCGACGCCCAGGGCCACCACATAGGGAAAGACCGCCTGCTTCACGCCATAACTACCGCCCGAATGGGGCGGCGTTTTCAGACGCAGGCGGTTGCCGGGCACATTTAAGGACCGCGCCATTACGGTGTGCAGGGTGTAGGGGCCCTGAAAATTTGCCGTGATCTCGAAAGCCTCCTCCCCCGGATCATAATCCGCGATAACACAAAAGCATTCGATGGGCGTGCAGGAATTGCGCGGATAGTGGTAGGTTGCCTCCACCCAGTGGGCGGCGGCGGCGAATGCCCCGTCCGGATCGCCATAGCGGAAACAGCGGTCGTGCAGGACGTTGCTATCGGTGCCCGGATGCAGTTTCGTGGCATCCACGGCCAAAACCGGATCGATGACCGGCGCCAGTGGTCGGTAATCAACGACGATCGCTTCTAGGGCATCCTCGGCAAGATAGCGGTCACGGGCCAACACCATGGCCACCGGTTCGCCCACATAACGAACTCGGTCAAGGGCCAGGGCATATTGCGGCGCATCCAACTTGACCCCGGTTAAGAAGGGCGTGGAAAGGACCGCCAGCTCCTCCCCCGTGATCACCGCCAACACGCCGGGCAGGGCATTTGCACGGGTGGCATCTATGGAGCGGATTTCGCCATGGGCCAGGGGTGAACGGAGAAAGGCGGCGTGGCAGGCGTTGGGCGGCGTGGGCAGGTCGTCGGCGAACCGGGCCAAGCCGCGCAACAGGCTCGGATCCTCCACCCGTTGCATGGAGCGTCCAACCCAATCGCCGTTTGCCGCGCTGTCAGCCGTGCTACTCAAGCCATTACACCTATGTTCCAGGCCTGATCAGTACGCCACATACGGCCATAAAAGAGAAGGCCCGAAACGATGTCGCCATCACCTCGGGCCATTCTCAACGTCTGTTGCCAGACCCCGCGTCCATGCACTGACGGCTATTTTCTTAAGGGGCGCTCATCAGGCTGTCAATGCCATTTTACAGGCTATTTTGTGGTCGCGCCACAAACAAACGCAAAATCTAGTATCCATCCTCCCGCTGCCAACCGGCCAACTGGGTCCGCAGGGCGGCTACGAAGGCCAGGGGCTGGTCAAGCATAAGGTGATGATG
>CAUZBE010000503.1:0-2786 GCA_963577885.1 Alphaproteobacteria bacterium | reverse complement strand
ACGTCGCGCTTTCAAACTTCTCGTAGTAATAGGCGACGGTGAAATGTTCCGTCGCATCGACTTCCCAGGCGTGGACGTCGCCGCGGAAGGTTTCGCTATATCCGTTCACAGTTTTTCCTTTGGATGAAGGGAAATGGACCGTTAAGAACTCCCAATGCTGAGCAGGTTCTCCACGGGGCGGTATGGTTCCTCCAGATAGGCGATGTCATCCTCCGCCAGGTTAATCTTGGTGGCCGCCACCAGTTGATCGAGTTGGCTGATCTTCGAAACTCCCACCACCGGAGCCGTTACGTCCCGATTACTCAACAGCCAGGCAATGGCAATTTGTGCCGGGGCATGACCAAGCTTTTCCGCCACCTCCACCACCCGGGCCGCAATCTTGAAATCCATTTCGCCGCGATATAGGCCTTCCGTGCGTTCTCTATCCGCCCCTTGCGAGCGCGCCGTGCTGCCGGCATCAAAACTGCCCTTGTAGGCCCCTGTCAGGATGCCGCGGGCCAGGGGTGACCATGGTGTCAGCGCTACGCCGGTTGCCGCGCAATAGGGGTTCATCTCCCGCTCTTCTTCCCGGTAGATTAGATTGTAATGGTTCTGCATCGATACGAAGCGTGTCCAGCCATGGCGCTCGGCCGTCATCTGCAGTTCGACGAATTGCCAGGCGAACATCGAGGAGGCGCCCAGGTAAAGCACTTTCCCCGCTTTCACCACGTCGTGCAGCGCCTCCATGGTCTCCTCGATCGGCGGGCGCGCGAGGCCGAGGCGGCCGTGGGGGTGGCGGTGGATGATCAACTGGTCGATGTAATCGAGGCCGAGGCGCTGCAGGCAGGCATCCACCCCTTCCATCACATGTTTGCGTGACAAGCCGCCCTGATTGGGGTTAGCGCCCATGGGCGCAGAAATCTTGCTCGAGAGTACATATTGGTCGCGCGGCACCAGCTCCCGTAAAAGCTGTCCGACAACCCGCTCGCATGCCCCGAGGCCGTAGACGTCCGCGCAGTCAAAATAAAACAGGCCATGGTCGAGGGCGGCCTTGAAGATTGGCCGGGCCTCGTCGAGAGGGAGCGTCCAATCACCCTGGTGGCCGCGCCCGGGCTCGCCAAAATTCATTGTACCGAGACACAGCCGCGAGACACTGAGCCCGCTATTGCCGAGTTGCAGCGTCTCCAACATGGTCTTCCTCCCAAGAAAACTGAAGGCGAGATTAAGGTGCATGCGAGGTGCGCGCAACGGCAAAGTATAAACCTTCAACGCCTGTCAGGGCCCAACGCCGGCGTTCAGCCAAGCCAGCTGTGGCGGCGTTGACAGAAGCCTTTCCTAATTAACGGTGCCTATGTTTTGTGGTTATAGATCCATGCATATCCCAAACCGCCCCGGCGGGGGTTTCAGAGTTCGATATGCACCTGGAGGCGCAAGCGACGGCTAAGTTACACTTGAAACCCTTGAACAGTGATGACGGCGCCGCTGACTGTTAGCCCGGCATTGGCCATCACAGTAATAAGGTACCACCGGCAGACTCGATGCTTACGACCTGAAGCACGTCCAGCGGCAGTTGCGGGTCATTTTGGGTCTGATCGAGTTGCCTATGGAAACCCACATCATTGAGAAACACATCGTGCATGGGGAACAGCGCAAAAAAAATGCTAAACGTAATAACCGCCTGTTGCGAACATTAACGGCGCATCACTTCTGGCTGCGGGGCGATAGCGACGGTATTCGCCCCGATTTGCGGAGGGGATTTTAATTTGCGGACGAGAATTTAAGCAACGTCAATCTTGAAGGGCGAGATTTAAGCCCTGTCCAGCCTGGCCAACGACAAATTTTCGGGAGTGCGATTGCGCGACGCAAAACTGGTCTGCGCTATTTTGACCCATAGCGACCTTTCCTCGCCTCTTTGACCGAAGCCAATTTAATTGGAGCCGGTCTGCCGGCGGCCAATATGAAGGGTGTTGAGTTGTGGCGCGCAATTCTGGCCCGCAGCATTATCTTGCCCGAGGGTCTGCGCAGGCGCTTGGTTGCGGGGCGCCCGGTAGTGCCGAGGGCAAATCAGTCTGACTAAGGTTTTGGCCCTGTGCTAGGCTACCTTCGAACGGCAGCGCAGCAGATAAGGACGGGTCATGGCCATGGGGGGGGTGCCCAACGATCCAGGCAGTCGTGCCCTTGATCAATTAGATGTCAGCGATCCTACGCTGTGCCGGAATGATACTTGGCAGGAAATATTGCGCCCAGACCTTGAGATCCAGGCGATGGGCCAGCCCGTACGGTTCTGTTCCAACTTTATCCGTGGCATCAGGTCCTTGTCCGTTCGGATCGCGGCATGAGGGGATGATCCGGCCAGAGAGGCATCAGGCCCTTCAAATCTATCTCGTGCTCTGTGGCGCCTATGTGGCGAGCCAGTTTTACCGGGTCGCTAACGCCGCCATCGCCCCGGAACTGATGGCCGAGCTGTCCCTTTCGGCCGAGGCTATGGGGGGCATTACGGGGTTGTTTTTCCTATCCTTTGCGGCGGCGCAAATCCCGACCGGTATTCTGCTGGACCGCTATGGCGCTAGGCGGACCATGGCCGCGCTGTTCGGGGTGGCGGTGCTGGGCGCCATTACCTTCGCGATGGCTGATGGCGGTGCTGGCCTGGCCATTGGGAGGATCCTGCTGGGGCTTGGCTGTGCCGCTGGGCTTATGGGCTCCATGGTGGTGATCGCGCGTTGGTATCCCGAGGCACGCTTCGCCTCTCTCACCGCAATGTTGTTTGTTGTTGGCGGCGGCGGCACGCTTTTGGCTACGACGCCACT
>CAUZBE010000502.1:0-2799 GCA_963577885.1 Alphaproteobacteria bacterium | reverse complement strand
CCGCCGCCCCGCCGCCGATATCATGGCCGATCTGGTGGCGGGCACCGTTCAGGCCCTGTCAGAAACCCCGCAACGGGTGCAATTCGCGCCCTAAAGCCGAGCATTTTCATTCTGAGAATGTTCGAATTCTTAGAGCCAGGACAATTTTTCTAGTCAATGAGAAACGCTTCGCGATTCTCATTGATTTGGCATTGTCCTAGATCAACCCTTGGGGAACCGCAGTAGTACCAGTTCCAGGCCATCGGCGCCGGCCTCGACCTCCACCTCGCCTTCATCCGCCGAGGCGAATTCGACCGACAGTGCGGGTAGGTCCTGGCCGGCGCGCGCGAGGGTGCCCGATACGACGACGTGATATTGTCCGCCGCCCGCTGCGGCATCGGGCAACGTCGATTTGCCCCCGGCCGGCAGCGCCAGCCATTGTACGACGAGACCATCCGGTGTTGGTTCGATCAGGAATTCTGTGGCCAGGGCGCCATCATCATCGTGAACTGGCGCTGTACCGGAGTTTGACTTTACGCCGACGACTTGCCGCTGTTGTCCCTTGACCAGCATGTGGCTTTCGGCAGGCAGATACTTCGCGCCTGAATCCCAAGCCTGGCGCAGGGTAAAATAGTGCATGCCATCGTCTTCTGCCACGATTGGGCCGTACGGCGTATTGCCGCCGGCGTATTGCACAGTCAGGGGATCGGCGCGCAGTTTCCCGACACTGCCCCCGCCGCCGACGAACAGCTGGAACTGATTGGTTTGATGAAAATGCGGACGGGTGACCGAATGGGGCGGTTGTATCACCAGATAAGCCTGGGGCGCATCGTCGCCCGCGACGCTCTTCCCATAATCCGCCGTTCCCGGCTTTGGCGCCGAACCGATGTACTCCCGCCCCGTGTAGGGTTGGTCATCGACAAGGTGGGTCGCTTCCCGTTCCAGGGCGGTCGCGGTGGCGGTTGAAATCAACATTCCGGTACCTCGGGCATTTTTCTGCTATTGCGCAATCGTTAATTTATCACGATTAACGCCGCCGGGGAAAGTGGCGGAAAAATTGGGGTCTACCGCCCAGGCGTGGGTTAATAATAGGCTATGGCCGTATCTGAAAACCAGACCTGTCCGCTTTGCAGGGGTAGGCGCATCGTCCCTTACCATTCCCATAAGGCGCGCGATTACCTGAACTGCAGGGCCTGTGACCTTGTGTTCGTGCCGTCTGCCCAGCATTTGTCGGGAGGCGCGGAAAAAGCCTACTATGATCTGCACGATAACCAGTCCGATGACCCTCGTTACCGCCGCTTTCTCGGCCGTCTATTCGCGCCGCTAAATCTGCGCCTGGCACCACACGCCCGGGGTCTCGATTTTGGCTGCGGCCCCGGCCCAACCCTGTCGAAGATGTTCCAGGAAGCCGGACACGTGGTCGCCCTCTACGACCCTTTTTATGCCCCCGACAAATCCGTCCTGTCCGCACCTTACGACTTCATCACCCTGAGCGAGGTCGCCGAACATTTGGCCGAACCGGGCAAGGTGCTGGATGGCCTGTGGGCCGGCCTGGCCCCGGGCGGCTGGCTGGGTATCATGACCAAGCGGGTCCGCAGCCATGCAGCGTTTAAGACCTGGCATTACATCCATGATCCTACCCACATCAGTTACTTCTCCGAGCCCACGTTCCATTGGCTGGCCGGGCGTTGGTCGGCCATGGGTTCGCCGGCGACCCTGGTCATTGCGGGCAATGATGTGGTGTTGATCGGGAAGGGCTAACCGCCGGGGCCCTGCAAGAAGCAACGCCGCTTTAGCGACCTTACCTTATTAATGCTTACCATTTGCCGGTGTTTTCCATCGACGTCCATGGCTCTTGAGTGGGCAGGGCATCGCCGTCCTGTAACAGCTCGATCGAGATATTATCCGGCGTGCGGACAAAAGCCATGTAGCCGTCCCGGGGCGGCCGGTTTATAGTGACGCCCGCGTCCATTAGCGTCTGGCAGGTCTGGTAAATGTTATCGACCTGGAAGGCTAGGTGGCCGAAGTTGCGCCCGCCGTCATAGTCTTCCGGGTCCCAGTTGTAGGTCAGTTCAACAACTGGTGCCTTAGTCGCCCGGGCTGCGTCCTCGTCGGCGGAGGCGGCGAGGAAAATATTAGTGTAGCGGCCTGCCTCGCTTTCGCTGCGGCGGGTTTCGACCATGCCCAGAAGATTACAGAAAAAATTCAACGTTTCGTCGAGGTTCGAGACCCGAACCATGGTGTGAAGATATCTCATGTAAGGTTCCGCTTCTTGGGTTTAGAATAAAGGTCTGTTTAGAGTATCCGGTAAATCTTCGTCAGAATACCAGGTATTGATTTGATTCCCCAAGCATGAAGGAAGACTTCCATGAACGGCAGTGCATCATCCGAGAGCAAGCCCGCCTTGCACGGCATCAAGATCCTCGACCTGACCCAGTTCGAGGCCGGACCTTCATGCACCGAGGCCCTGGCCTGGATGGGCGCTGATGTCGTCAAGGTGGAGGAGCCGAAAAAGGGCGAGCCAGGACGCTGGAGCTTCTCTGACAAACCGGGCATGGACGCCAACTATTTTCTATACTTTAACCTCAACAAACGCAGCATCACCTGCAACCTCAAAGAAGACGAGGGTAAGGCGTTGCTGGCCAAGCTCATCGAAGGCGTAGATGTGGTAATCGAGAACATGGCGCCCGGCACCTTCGCCAGGCTGGGTTTCGACTATGAACGCCTCAGCGCCATCAACCCCCGGGTGATCTTCGCCCAGATCAAGGGCTTCGCGTCGGATAGCCCGCATGCAAACTATCTCTCCTTCGACATGATAGC
>CAUZBE010000501.1:0-2819 GCA_963577885.1 Alphaproteobacteria bacterium | reverse complement strand
TCACCGTATCGGTGAAGAGCCCGCTTTATCTTTTGCCCTATTGCGGGATTTCGAACAGGCCGGCGGCGCCCATGCCAGTGCCGACGCACATGGTCACCACGACGTATTTCGCGCCCCGGCGTTTACCTTCGATCAGCGCGTGCCCGGTCAGGCGGGCGCCTGTCATGCCATAGGGATGGCCGACGGAGATGGAACCGCCATCCACGTTCAACAGATCGTTGTTGATGCCCAGCTTATCCCGGCAATACAACACCTGGACGGCAAAGGCCTCGTTCAATTCCCACAGACCGATATCGTCAACGTTCAGGCCATTCCGTTCAAGCAGCTTGGGAATGGCAAAAGCAGGCCCGATGCCCATTTCATCAGGCTCGCAGCCATGCACCACAAGGCCACGATAAATACCCATGACATCCAGGTTACGCTTGGCGGCTTCCGCATCGTTCATCAGCACGCAGGCAGAGGCGCCGTCCGATAGCTGCGAAGCGTTACCGGCGGTGATATGGCCGTCTTCTCGGGTCACCGATTTCAAGCCTTGTAGACCCTCCAACGTGGTGGAGGGGCGGTTGCCTTCATCCCTTTCCAACAGGGTATCCATATAGGCAACCTCACCACTTTCTTTGTCGGTCACCGCCATGACTGTGGCCATGGGCACTATCTCGTCATCAAAACGGCCGGCCTGTTGCGCTGCCGCCGTGCGCATCTGGCTTTGGAAGGCGTATTCGTCCTGCACATCTCGCGAGATGCCGTAACGGTCGGCCACGGTCTGGGCGGTCTTCAACATCGGGTCATAGATCGAGGGCAGGTGGCTTTCCAGCCAGTCGTTGACCCGAAAATAGGTGTTGGCATGATCGTTCTGCACCAGTGAAATGCTTTCCAGGCCCGCACCCACGGCGATGGGCACACCGTCGGAAACAATCCGCTGTGCGGCCACGGAAATAGCGTTCAGGCCCGAGGAGCAGGCCCGGCTGACGGTCAGGCCCGAAACACTAACTGGCATTCCCGCTCGCATGGCGGAGCCCCGTGCCACGTTGCCCCCGGTGCTGCCTTCGGTACGGCCGACGCCCATGATTACATCTTCGACCTCGCCCGGGTCGATGCCGGCCCGTTGCACGGCGTGCTGGATGACATGGCCGCCCATATCCACCGCATGAGTGTTGTTGAAGGCGCCGCGATAGGCCTTGCCAATGGGTGTGCGGGCGGTTGAAACGATTACGGCGTCACGCATATTGGTTTTTCCCTTATTTTTCGGTTTTCAATAACGTCTGGGCCTGACTATAGCGGCCTTCATCGGCCCGTGCCAACAGGGGATGGCATATCAACATTGTTCACCTGTGGAGGACAATCTACACTGCCGTCGCCGATGCCCGGCGTCAGGATGGAGGACCCCGTGCCATGCCCGAAGTAGATCCGATCACCGCCTCTGTTATCCAACACCGCCTAGTGGCGATCGCCGAGGAAATGGGCGAGGCGATGTTGCGGACCTCGTATTCGCAAATACTGAATTCTAGCCGGGATTTTTCCACTGCCATCTGTGGCAACCACGGACGGCTTGTGGCCCAGGCGGAGCATATTCCCGTGCACGTTGGCGCCCTGCCCTGGGCTGTGAAGTCGGTAGCCGATTTTTTTGGTGACGACGTCCATCCGGGCGATGTCTTTCTGCTGAACGACCCTTATTTTGGCGGTAGCCATTTGCCGGATCTGACCGCATTCGTGCCCGTCTTCACCCGTGGTCGCCTGTTGTTCTGGACCGTCAACCGGGCCCACCATTCCGATATCGGCGGCGCCACCCACGGCGCCTATAACGCCGCGGCTACGGAAATCTGGCAGGAAGGCTTGCGTGTCCCCCCACTGCGGCTCTATTCCGGCGGCAAATTAAGCCACGATCTGATGCAGATGCTGTCGGCGAACGTGCGCCATCCGCGCGACTTTCAAGGTGACCTGGCAGCCCAGATCGGCTCCGTCCGATTGGGCGAAAAACGCCTGCTGACCCTGATGGATGAATTTGGCCCAGATCTGGTCGGGGCCGCGGTGGATATCATTCTGGACGCGGCGGAAAAACAGGCCCGCGATGTCATCGCCATCTGGAAAGACGGCATCTATCAAGGCGCCGCCCTGCTGGACGACGATGGCCGGGGCAATCAGGATATCGCCATCCGGGCCAAGGTCACCATACATGGCAGTGATCTGGAGATCGACCTGACAGCCTCGGACGACCAGGTCAGCTCTTTCATCAACTCCTCCCACGCCAACATGCAGTCGGCCGTGGCCATGGCGATGGCTTTCCTGTTCGATCCCGAGACGCCAAAGAACGAGGGCTCGCTACGGCCCGTCACAGTGATCGCTCGGCAGGGCAGCGTGGTCTGGGCCAATCCCGGCGCACCAGTTACCCTGTCTACCAGTCACTGCGCCCAGGAAATTATAGAAGCCATCATAAAGGCCCTTGCCCCCGCCTGTCCGGACCGCGTCATGGCCGGTTGGGGCCGGCGCTTCCGCATTGCCATCAAGGGCGAGGATCCCCGCAACGGCAAACAGTTCATCTGGCATCTATTCCAGGCCCGCCCCGGCGCCGGGGCCTCCTCGGGCGGCGACGGCTGGCATGGCACGGGGGAATGGCATTCAACGGGCGGCCTCAAATTCGGCTCCATCGAAGTCGCGGAAAGCCGCTTCCCGTTGTATTTCCACCGCCATGAATACCGGCCCAATTCGGGGGGCGACGGTAAATTCGTCGGTGGTTGCGGCGTGGATCTGGAATTGCAGGTGGAGACGGAAGAGCCCTGCCGCGGCAACACCGCCGGCGATGGCGTCCGTCACGGCGCCGC
>CAUZBE010000500.1:0-2841 GCA_963577885.1 Alphaproteobacteria bacterium | reverse complement strand
TTGCCACGTTCGGCACCTAGGCACAGGGCAAGAAATTGGGCCGACCTCACTGCATTTGGATGAAGCCGGTGGAAGCCTGATTACGGCCCCATCCCGCTGGGATGGGGCGGGTTACCAAGGCAGGCACGAACCGTGTGGGGTGTGGGAGGCAGATTGAGCCAGCAGGGACGGCAAACGGAACGGTATGTAGGCTGGGATCTGATTGGTACCGGCGGCACGGCAAACGTTTACCGGGTCAAGGACACGGAACTCAGGCTGCCGGTCGCGATCAAGTTGCTCAACGAAACCTACCGTCATAACGAAAAATTATTGCAAGGCCTTCGCCACGAGGTTCTGATCTCGCGGCGTTTGCGCCATGAATACATCTGTCCCATCCATGACATTTATGAAGGCGGGCGCGGCTTCGGCATCGTCATGGATTTGTTGAGCGGCACAACCCTGCGCGACTGGATGAACAACAATAGCGACGCCTTGTTGGACACCATACCGCGCCGCCTGGTGCTGCTGCGCAAGGTCGCCGAGGCCCTGTCGGTGGCGCATGCGCAGATCGTCCACCGTGATCTCAAGCCGTCCAATATATTCCTTCACACCGGCGACATCGAACAACCATTGATCCTGGATTTTGGCATCTCGGTCATGACCACGGGAGCAGAGGAGGGGTTTGGCGGCGGCACCTTGAAATATATGGCGCCGGAACAGGCTGAGCCGCCCTATCAGGTCGATAGCCGAGCCGATCTGTTCGCCTTTGGCGTGATGGCCTATGAGTTGCTTTCGGGCGGCCGACTGCCGGCCAGTTCCCTGGTCGATTTTCTCAAAACCCATGTGCTGCCGCGCGTCCCGATTTCAGAAATAGTGCCGCCAAGCCAATTTTGCACCGCGATCCCGCCATCGTTGGATCGGATCGTTTTGCAATTGTTGAGTTACAATCCCGGCGACCGCCCCGGCACGGCGGCGGAAGTTCTTGACGTGTTGCGCGGCGTCGATTTTGGGGGGGCTCACCGGCCGATATCGTCTAATCCGCGTGGGGAACGTGTTACGGTTCCTGCCGGCGAATATTTCATTGGCTCCGGCCCCGCGGCGAATAATGTCGAGGAACAACCCATGCGCCGTGTCGTGCTATCGGCCTATGAAATTGATATGGCGCCGGTCAGCGTGGCCGATTACCGTGCGTTTCTCGATCACACGGGATACCAGCGCCCGGCCCATCTCGACCTCACGGGCGCCTCGGACAACCTGCCGGTTAACGGTATAACCTGGCATGACGCGATGGCCTATGCGAACAACGTCGGCGGCACCCTGCCAAGCGAAGCGCAATGGGAAGTAGCGGCGAAGGCGGGCGAGCGGTTGCTGGACTTCCCATGGGGCGACCAGCCGCCGTCGGCCACGGTCGCCAACATAAACCACACCGTCGGTGCGCGAACGGCGATCAAATCATATCCCGCGGGGAAAAATGCCTGGGGCCTTTGGGACATGTGCGGCAATGTATGGGAATGGTGCCGCGATGACTGGGACCCGGCGTTGTATCGCAGTATGAAACCGGGCACTATTAATCCGGTGTACGACATTGGCTCAAATGACAAATCCATAAGGGGAGGCAGCTTTGAGAGTTTCGAGGAAATGGGGCGGTGTGCCTTTCGTCAGTTCGCGCCGGTTGAGGAGCGGCGACATGACATCGGCTTTCGCGTCACATACGAGGCGTAATACATCGCGCCGACGGGCCTAGGCCTTGCGCGCGCCAACCACCATCCGGCTCGAAGTTACCCGCCATGATGGCACCTTGGAATTTTTTGAACGTGATGGCTTGCTGGGAGAATATCGGATTTGCCGGCAAACCATTGACCAAATCGCCAGCGAGCACAATTTCGTCATAGACGATCACCGCATTTCCAGGCGCCATTGCTCGTTCGTCTGGAATGGCACCGCGGATTGGTTGCTGCAGGATCTGGGTAGCACAAACGGCACAAAATGTGGTGACCAACCGGTTCTGGAGGAAATAGTGGTGCGGAGTGGCGCCGAGATCAGGGTTGGCGATAGTCTCGTGCGGATCCAATTTGGCCCCCCGAACGACCGGCCCTGGCGGCGACCGACCGTCGGCCACGCGTGGCACGTAGATGACGAACACACGTTGATCATTCCAACCTACGACAGCGGCGTGGCTGCGCTGGAAGCCTGGCATTCAAGCAGCGACAATGAAACCGTCATTAATATTGGCGGCCAGGCGGACGGCGCCGCCAATGCCGATGCCAGTGCCAATTCGGATGCGGATGTAACGATCATGGGTAGGTCGGACCACCAGGGGCCGGATGCAACAATAATTAGCGCGCCCGCCTCCGAGGGTTCGGATACCACGCTGATCGGGACGCCCGCGAGGTTAAAAACGGCCGTGGTGGACGCCACCGTAATCGGTGCCCTAGCCAAGGGGCAGCCCGACAAGCCAATATCTACTGTTGATACCGGTGCCGGACAGACAATTGGTGACGACGGCGCCACTATTATCACTGATCCCGGCCAGAGACTGGGCGTAACCGCCGGGTCTAGCGCGACCCACATTGGCATGCCGGACGCCATCCGCGGCAAAACCCTGTTGGAAGAAATGAGGCTGGCTGGGCTGTTGAATGCGGAGCAGGCTAAGTTGATCGAGAGCCAAGCTAGGAAATCTGGCCGGACGGTATTTTCCACGGTGGTTGATGACAATTTTTTGACCAATCAATCAGCCATTCACCAATGGGCTGCGGAGCGGGCGACCTGTCGCACGATCACGGTGGGCCAGGAACTTCAGGAGGTGGTGCGGGAGGCCGATTGGCTGCCGCTGCAATTGGCGGAAGATGCGGGCATCCTGAT
>CAUZBE010000499.1:0-2846 GCA_963577885.1 Alphaproteobacteria bacterium | reverse complement strand
AGGTACTCCGACGGAGATTTCTTGATGGTCCCGTGCGGCCCGCCCGGACAAAGATCGGGGCGGACAGGGCCGCCGCGATCAAAACGGCCGGCATAGGAGGGCAAAAAGCCTCCCGCATGGGCGCCACAGATCTTGAGGCCCGGGTACCTGTCAAGCGTGCCCTCGAATATCAAATGCGAGAGGGCAATCGTGGTTTCGAGCGGATTACCGATCACATTGGAGAGATAGCCATTGCCCTTAAACCGTGACGCCAACTGCGCCGGCGCCCCGTCGCCTTGTGGATGAATGAAGACGAGCACACCCAGCTGCTCGGCCTTGGCCCAGAACGGGTCAAACTTCGGGTCGGCAAGTTCGTCGCCAGCCACATTGCCGCCGATGGCCACGCCACGGAGCCCGTATGTCTTGACACCCTGCTCAAGCTGCTCGGCCGCGAGCGCGGGAAACTGCAAAGCAACCGATGCGAAGGCCACAAAACGGTCCGGATTTGCCGCACACGCCTCGGCCAGCGCCTGATTTTGAAGCTCGATGATCCGTTTGGCCAGATCGCGATCATCCACCCGGTACCAATTGGGATTAATGCTCAACGCCTCAATATCGATGCCCTGCGCGTCCATAGTCTTGATGCGCACATCGATCTCGGCTCTCATATCGAGGTCCGTCCGCAACCCCGGCCCGGCGAGTTTATGACCCATCAGAGCCAATGCCTCGGGCACCGCGCAGTGGGCGTGGATGTCCACGGTCCTCACGCGCGTGCCGTTGATAACGACTTCGCGGCGTCTGGGTTTTTCGTGCGTGGTCGGCCCAGCCTCCAAACCACATGCGACAAATACCAAGTTATTGGTGGAACCAGCCGTCGAAGCGGTGCTATCCGTGCCGGGTATCATCATGCGCCATGCCTCCAAATTTTAGAATGCGGGTACGGGCAGCTAATAGGTTTACCCAAATTTTATGCCAATTATCGGGGTTAGAGCGGAAGAAGCTGATCCGTTCAATGCCCGCCCGGTGTTTTGTGCTTGTTACCGGCAATCCGTGAAAGTTTCGGGGCGGACCCCCGCTCACACGGGCCAAAAATATAGGCAGTGCACTTGCAACATGGACCCACCTATCGACAATGAAATTGACCATCATTGCAACATCAAGCCATTTAATACATAGTCTTTTTCAAATGGGCATCGTAGCCCGCGTCGTAAGCCGGACCATCGAAATCCGCGTCGAGGGCTTGCAATATCTCCCCTGAACTTGGTAGGGCGCTCCGCGGAATTTGCGTCTCGGTGTCCCAGAGTTTCGAGCGAACCAGCGCTTTTGGGCATTGGGTATAAATCCGTTCCGCGGTTACCGCGATGACGGTGGCAGGAACCTTGTCTTGCATCGTGAAGCTTTCGCGCAGTTCTGGGTCGGTTCGGATTTCCGCTCGGCCGTTTATGCGTAGGGTTTGACCTATACCGGGAATGAGAAATAACAGTGAAATTCGCGGGTCGCGCACGATGTTACGGAGGGTATCGATGCGGTTGTTGCCGCGCCGATTCGGGATGAGAACAGTGTTCTGGTCAAGCACGCGTACGAAACCGGCAGGATCGCCGCGAGGCGTACAGTCGTGCCCTTCCGGGCCTGACGAGGCGATCACCACAAATGGTGAATTTTTTAGTGAAGGCGCGGTAATGCGCGGAAATATGATCAATTTCCTTGGTGATCGCCACGGCGACCGGTTGACCATAAATTTCATCAAGCTCGGCTTCGGATGTGATCGTATTGCTCATGGAATGACTGTCCCAATTTTGGTCGCTGTGGCGGAGCGCGGCGCGATTTTTATCGCGCGATGGCGCCCATGCGCCCCGCTTTGTAGTCGTCGAAGGCCTGTCGCAATTCCTCCCCGGTATTCATCACGAAGGGTCCGTAACGGGCGATGGGCTCGCGGATCGGCACGCCGCCGAACAACAGCAAGCGCGCCGGTGGGCCTGCGGCCGCGTCCAGAGCCAGATCAATGTTGTCACCATCGCCGAAAATGACCAACTGCCCCTCGTTGATGATGCGACCCTGCGGGCCCACGGCCAGGCTGCCTTCGAACAGATAAAGCGCCATTTTCTGGTCCGCGGGCGGTGCTGGTTGGGCCCTCCCGCCAGGCTGCAGGGTCCAATCCTGCAAGGTGACCGGGGTATAGGTATCGATCTTGGCGGCAACGCCATAGGCCTCCCCCGCGATCACCCGGGCCGTGACCAGGCCGTCGGCGCTCTGGCCCAGGGGGACCTGGCCGCCGGCCACGAATTGATAACGTTGCGCCACCATCTTGTGTTCGCGGGGCAAATTGACCCAGACCTGAAAAGAATGCGCCCGGCCGCCGGCCTTGCGCATGGCGGGGCTGGGCATCTCCGAATGCACGATGCCGGCTCCTGCCGTCATCCATTGCACATCACCGGGCTTCATGATCTGGTAATCACCGGTCGAATCCTCATGCAGCTTTTCACCGGACAGCAGATAGCTGATGGTCTCGAAGCCACGATGGGGATGATCGGGCGCGCCCACGGCCTCGCCGGGCGGCCAGTCCACCGGCCCGACTTCGTCCAACATCAAAAACGGGTCCAGGTTGTCCAGCTGCGGCGTGGGGAAGGGGCGGCGCACGGGAAAGCCAGCCCCTTCCATGGTGCGCTGGGCCGTAATCACATCGGCGATTGGTCTGCTGGTCAAGTTCATGATGTTATTTGCTATCAACCTTGGTCCAATCAGGCTTGTGATAAGCCCAGACATCGCCCCACATTTGTTGCCCGCCATCCACGGTCAGCACTTCGCCATTGACGAATTTGCCCGATGGGGCGGCCATATAGATCACCGCCTCGGCGATATCCATGGCA
>CAUZBE010000498.1:0-2855 GCA_963577885.1 Alphaproteobacteria bacterium | reverse complement strand
AGGTCACCCGTCCGCTTCGCCGAAGAAGTCGAGCAGTTGGGCGAGCGTCCAGTCCGGGCGGTCCTCCGGGATCCAATGGCCGCAATCGGGTACGACGCCGCCGCGCACGTCGCGGGCAACTCGGCGCTAGGATTTGATAGCGGCCATCCCCCGACCCCGGCCCAGCGCACCACCCTGGCAAAGCACGGGCATCTCGAGAGAACCGGCGGTGCGGAAAGCTTCGTTGTCAACCACGTCCAGCGACGTTGCCCGGTAAAGATTGAAGCCGGCCCGCATCGCCCCCGGCAGGCGGTAGGTCCTGAGGTATTCCCGCTGGGTGTCTTCCGGGATAGCGTCTGGCCGGCCGCCCCAGTTGCGGTAGAAGAAGCCGAGATAGAGATCCTCGCGCCTGGCGGTCAGCGCCTCGGGCAAATCGAGTTCCCAGTGCAGGCCGTGGTGCTAGCGGTTGGCGAACATCGCCGGCGTGCTGTCGCCCGGCACCGGCGCGTCGAACGCCACCAGCCGACGCACCGCGTTGCGATGCTACGCCGCCAGTGCGAAGGCAGTCGGCCCACCCCAGTCGTGGCCGACGACGAAATTTCTCTCATGCCCCAGAACGTCATGGACAAGACGCCAGATATCGTCCGCCAGCGTCTTCTTGTCGTAGCCGCCGATGGGGCGCGAGAAATCACCCAGCCCGCGCAGGTCCGGTGCAACCACCTGGTAGCGCTGTGCCAAGCCGGGGATGATGTGGCGCCACATGTACCAGGTCTGCGGCTAGCCATGTATACGCACCACCGCCAGTCCTGCGCCCGCGGAGACGTAGTGCAGCGTAACCTTGCCGAGATCCGCATAACCGTGCCGGAACCCTTCCGTCATGCGCCCGCCCCGTCTTTTCTCTTCGCGCACCATGTCATTACCATCGCTTTCCCCGGTTCAGGCCGTCGCCTCCGTATCCATTGTTGGTTGGGTAACCCCGTTGGTTTCAGGATACTTCGCCAACAGGGCCGCAGTTTCAAAGGCAGCGCGCGCTGGCTTATGGCACGAACTTTCCGCTGCGTGGGACGATCGCCTCGAACGCTGGGGGTAGGCAAGTGAACGTTACCTCAATTTATTGGAGCACGGTAGGGCGGGCAGACCGGACGGATACTCTAGCTCGATACCTTCACGCTTATTGCAAATGTCATCTAGTCTGTTTAGAAAAAAGTCTGCGATTTGTGTGCCATTGGCACGACGCGCTGGCAATGGCCCAATCGCCGTGACGGGGAAACTACATCTGATTGCGGGCATGGCCATGGGTAAGGTAAGTCTATTGCTAGTGACCTTGATTGACGTCTAAATCCGCTGACGTCAATCTAATTGCCGCATGAACCAAAATCGGCGATGCGGTCATTGTCCATCGTGCCAATACCGGCCGTTACTTGCCTCTGCGGTCGGTGGGTGTATGTTGCGACTTTCGGATTTTAGTGTCGCAGCAACGGCGCGCGAAAATGTGCGCCACGGGAGGGTAAGACAGATCATGACAGAGCAAATCAACGCCGGCCAAATGCTGAAGGACAAGGTTATTCTGGTAACGGGCGCGGGGCGCGGCGTGGGCCGTGACATCGCCCTGTTGGCCGCCTCTCACGGCGCCAAGGTGATTGTCAACGATCTGGGCGGGGAGGCCGACGGGGAGGGCGCAGACAGGACCCCAGCCATGGAAGTGGTGGGCGACATTAAGGCGGCGGGCGGTGAGGCGGCCGCCAATTATGGCTCCGTCGCCGACTTCGGCGCAGCCGAGGCCATGGTGCAACAGGCCGTGGATACCTATGGCCGCATCGACGGCGTCGTCAACAATGCTGGCATTCTGCGCGACGTGATTTTTCATAAGATGACCGAGGAAGAATGGGACATTGTCATCGCCGTGCATTTGAAGGGCAGTTTCAATGTGGCCCGCGCCGCCGCGACGCATTTTCGCGAACAGAACAGCGGCGCCTTCGTGAACATGACCTCCACCTCCGGTCTGGTGGGTAATTTCGGCCAGGCCAACTATGCCGCCGCCAAGCTGGGCATCGCGGGTTTATCCAAATCCCTGGCTCTGGATATGTCGCGCTTTGGCGTCCGTTCCAACTGCATCTCGCCCTTTGCCTGGAGCCGCCTGATCGGCACCATCCCGATCGCCGACGAGGCCCAGGCCGCCCGTGTTGAAAAAATCAAGGCCATGACCCCGGCCAAGATTGCCCCCATGGCGGTGTTCCTGCTGTCCGAGGCGGCCAGGGAGGTCACTGGGCAGGTTTTTGGCGTGCGGCACAACGAAATCTTCCTGTTCAATCAGCCCCGGCCAATCCGCTCCGTGCAACGGACCGAAGGCTGGACGCCGGAGACCATCGCCGAACACGCCCTGCCGGCTATGCAGGCAAGTTTCATGCCGCTGGATCGCAGCCAGGACGTGTTTAGCTGGGATCCGGTCTAGAGTAATTCCAAAGATCTGAGCATTTTCAGAATGAAAATGCTCCAGACCCATTTAACGCGCCGGAGATCAAAATCGTCGCGCACGTATCCGGTAATATTTGTCTTGAAATGACCTGAGTACGTTAGGGGCCAAACATGCGTACCAACAACGTCAAAAATATCTGGGCTGATGGCGGCGTCGTGGTCCACGGCTGGCTGGGCATTCCCAGTTCCGTCAGCGCCGAAGTTATGACCCCTGCCGGGTTTAATTCCGCCACCGTGGATTTACAGCACGTCCTGGTCGGTTATCAGGCATCGGTATCCATGCTGCAGGCCATTTCCACTCTGGACGCGATCTGTGTGGACCCGGCGGATCTATCCATCAGCCTGGACCAATCTTGAAAGGGCTAGAAATAGATGCCGAAAATATTGCTGGCTGGCGTTTT
>CAUZBE010000497.1:0-2858 GCA_963577885.1 Alphaproteobacteria bacterium | reverse complement strand
TAAAAAGAAAATTAAAAATTGGTGGCTGGAAACCGTTAGAATATAATAAATTCCCATTAAATAAATATAATTTTGAATTAATTTTTACATTTAGAAACAGAGAGGTAATTTTAATAAAATGACTGATAATTTCTATATTGTTACTCTAAATTAACGGACGACTGCTAATACTTGTGCGATCACAAACTAAACACCACACCCCTCCAACGGAGCTCCGCAAGAGTGTCGGAAAGGACATCGCCGATACCGCATTCGGTAAATGGATGAAAACCGAGTCCACGACCCCCAGGGAGGTCCGTACTATCCCGAGCTGACCATACTGGGCGTGAATAAATTTAATCCCGACGGCAGCCTCAATGACGCAGTCTACCGGCGCGGCGCAGAGGGCTGGCACACCGATGGCGCCTATGACGAGGTGCCTTTCAAGGCCACGCAGCTGTAGGCGCTGGCGGTGCCAGGCGCGGGCGGCAATACGCATTTCTCCAGCATGTACGCAGCCTACGGCGCTCTGCCTGCGCGGCTGAAACAGCTATTGGCGGGACGTAACGGCGCCTTTACCTACGGCGGCCGTACGGGCGCGCAGGCGCTGTTGAACGTGGAAGACCGCGACCGCCCACCGGCCCTCCACCCGATGATCCGGGTGCATGGGGAAACCGCCCGGAAGTCGCTGTATTTCGACCCCGGCAAGATCCTCTACATCGAAGGCCTGGCGCGGCAGCAGAGCGACGAGGTGATTGAGGAGCTGACCGAAAAGATGCTCCAACCGGATGCGGCCTGCAGCCATGAATGGCAGCGCGGCGATATAGTGATCTGGGACAACCGGTGCCTGGTGCACAAGGCGGCCGGCGATTATCCGCCAGACGAAGACCGCATACACTGGCGCGTGTCGATCAAGGAACCGCTAGCCAAAAGCCGCGCCCCTGAATCCGCAAGAGGCGGAAATTAGCTCTCCGCCTCTGCTATAAATTGCCGTCCAATGGATTGATCAGGGGATTTTGAAGCCCGGACCCAGCAGGGGCAGATGAAGTATTTATAGCCGTCATCCATTTCGCCGTCGCCATTGACGTCGATCCACCAGCGGTCGCCAACATGGCCTTTGTCACCGGGGCCGAATTCGGTCATCAGGCCGATTGGCCCGCCGACTTCCGGCAACTGGAACGGGCCTTCGTTCGGCAGGTCGCCCAGCACAATTGAATCGTGCACCAGCCCTTGGCTGGTGACGTAAATCATGGGGTCGGTGCCCCGGCTGGTCGTGCGGTAATCTTTCGCCTGGACCATGGGTGCCGTGGCCGCTACCGCGGAAAACATGGCGGCCGCGGCCACCAGGGCTATTTTACGCTTGGTGAAATTTATGGAAATGATCCTTTTCACCCCAGGCCAGCCCCGCCGACACCCTGGGTCCGGGATCTATCGGCCTGATAGAACTTCTCGAAGATACGGGACATCTCGGCCTCGGCAATGCCGGGTCCGCTATTGGAAATCATCGTCCTCACCCCGACCGCGCCCAACAGCACCGCGAGGGTGACGCTGCCACCTAGCGGTGTGTATTCAATCGGGTTACTGATCAGGTTATCGAAAACCCGTTCCAGCAAGCTGATATTGCTGGCGACCAGGGGCGCATTGGCAGAAAATTTCGTGGCCAGATCGAGCTATTTTTTTTCTACTTCAAGCTTGTATTTCTGAGCAACGTCATGGGCCAGCTCCTGGACCGCGAAGGGTTCAGCGGAGATTAGGGCGTCATTCGCTTCCAGGCCCATTATCAGGGGCCAATCTCTATGCAAGCCAGCGTGGTTTCCGCCTGCGGGGCGAAGATTTTCTGCCGGCGCAGTATGGCATTAACCCGCGCCAGCAGTTCGCGAATGCTGAACGGCTTGACCAGGTAATCGTCCGCCCCGTATCCAGACCCAGAATACGGTCGCCTCGGATGATTTCGATGTGCGCATGAGAATGGGTGTGTAATTGGCGTCCTGGCGGAGCTGCCGACAGACCGCCATGCCATCCAGTGTCGGAAGCGTCAGGTCGAGGATTATCAGGTCGGGATGCGCTGAACGGGCCAGGCTCAAACCGCTGATACCGTCACCGCTCACCCAAGCGCCATAACCCATGTCGCCTAGGTGCAGAGATAACAGCGTCGCGATATTCGAATTGTCTTCGACGACGAGGATGTTCCTGGCCGTCATTCCTTCTTCCAAAACTCACTTGGGTGGAAGCATCAGTTTTCCCGTCCGGTCTTTCAAATCACCCCTTGTCACAACCAGTTGAATGCCGGCAATGAATAGGCGTCTCGATGGGGCCCTATCAGCGCGACTAGGTATAAGTTGGAGGTGGGTTCGCCGGCGTGGTTACGGTGGGCAACAAATGCGATAATGGAGATTGCCCGCGGGCGGTGGCAATATCATTCAACAAATTGTGGCAAGCGGGCCGGCCTTGCTCAACACCCGCGAGGCGGCGCGGGACACCATATCTAAGCGAAAAAAAAGCCTGCACGCTTACCAATAAAACGATAGTGGCAAACTATTGCGGCTTATCCAGCTTGGGCCTGACCGTCGGGTGTGGCCTTGCCGTTGACGCCTGGGAAGGGCGCGAAAGGCTATGGGCGCTGTTCCGTGGCAAAGGTTTCGAAGGCCACAATCTGTTGCATATACCGGCCCAGGCGCGGGCCCAGGGTCTACAACTCGATATTCGCGCGGCCCGTCGCCAGGCGCATGACAAACTGCACCACGGCAACCGCCAGAACCACGAATTCCGCAATGTCGAAGATAACCGCAAACAACACCATGAATGACAGGCGCTGCCAGATCGGCTGGTTCTTCATGTTCGCTTTCAGCTTCTCGTCCGTTCTGTTACGCCCCATTTGT
>CAUZBE010000496.1:0-2865 GCA_963577885.1 Alphaproteobacteria bacterium | reverse complement strand
CAGGACGCCGAACCAGAAGGTCAGCGCCAGCATCATCCTGACTGTGTATTGAACGAGCGAGTCGTGGGGAAAGACGTATTCACCGAACAAAGCCATGAAGGCGTTCAGCCAGTCCCAGGGCAGGAATAAGAGCACCGCTGAAAGCATGAAGAACGCGCTGAACACGTAAAGCAACGTCCTCACCGTCTTCATCGGTCATCTCCCATATTCGATTTTTGGTACGCCGTATCAGTTCACTTCCGAAGTGGCACACACCTCACCCTGGCAACAATCATCAATGTTACTGCGGCATGACTGGCATTGGTAGTGGCCATGAACAAACACGCGGGGCACTCTCGTGATCCTCCCCCACTGAGTTGGTCCACCCCTATAGTTAGGCAACGGAGGATCAGATAAGCAAACGGGCATTATCCGTGGCTTGTTGTCGGGACAGGGCCACCGGCTAATATGCCCAGCGCGCGGCAACCGTATCCGAAGAGATAATGCGAAGCGCCCTGGCGCGGGTCCTTTCTGGCCTCTGTCTTACCGCCTCGCGACGTGAAGAATATGTATCGGCTGCCGGTTGGAAGATCACGGAGATTTCCGTAAAGGCGGCAACCCAACCTTCGCTTTCCGCACGATCCGGCACCACGAAAGCATCAAAACCACACCGTTGGAGAAGCGCCAGTTGGTCGCGCAAGATGTTGCCGGTCGCCCTCACTTCGTCTTCGAAACCGTAACGTTCGCGTAGGATGCGGGCGTAGGAATAAGAACGGCCATCGGTGAACTTTGGAAAATCAAGGGCGATCAAAGTGAAGTGCCGCAGATCTTCCGCCACCAGTTCCGGCGACTGGTCATTGGCAAGTCGCAGCCCTAGGGGCACAACGTGTTGCGAAAGGGCATCGCGATGTTGCCGCCATTGTTCGAGGCTTACCAGCAGCGGCGTATCGGCGGGGACATGGTCCAGGGCCTCTACCTCGAACCAAAGATCGTCGATAAATTGTCCGTTCTTAAGCAGCGGCATAGAGTTTCTCCTTGAAGGGTTCGAGACCAAGGCGCCCAATGGCAGCGATGAATGTTTCGCCATCCTGGCGCTGATCGAGGTAAACGTTGATGATGGTATCGACAGCGCCATCGACTTCTTTCGCGGTGAAGGCCGGTCCGATGATCGTGCCGATCGCGTCCCCACCGTCGGCGCGACCGCCCAGAGTGATCTGATAGTGTTCGGTGCCTTTTTTATCGACGCCCAGGATGCCGATGTTGGCGGTATGATGTTGGGCGCAGGCATTGATGCAGCCGGAGATGTTGAGGGTGATTTCGCCGATATCATGCTGCTCTTCCAGGTCGTGGAAACGCTCACTCAGGCGCTGGGCGATTGGGATCGAACGGGCGTTGGCGAGGTTGCAGTAATCCAGTCCCGGGCAAGCGACGATATCCGTCAACAATCCGGCATTGCCCGCGGCAAGGTCTATTTCGTCCAGTTCCAACCAGACCGCATAGAGATCGCGTTTGCGTACACTCGGCAGCA
The DNA here is from genome assembly GCA_963577885.1 of Alphaproteobacteria bacterium. Lineage (GTDB taxonomy): Bacteria > Pseudomonadota > Alphaproteobacteria. Next base: position 1,358 of record CAUZBE010000496.1, on the reverse strand, counting down.
CCAAGTTCTGTTTTTGCGTCACGCGGATTTCGCCAAAGCCGAAATGATCCGCAATGGCGGCGATCTTTTCCATTTGCTCGGCTGTAACATCGCCCGGGATACCGCCTGGCGGCTTTAGTGAGATGGTGGCGATGCCATAGCCTGGTTGTTTATGGGTATCGACGTTGGAGCGTACCCAGCGCGCGAAGTTCGGGTTTTTCGCCAAATCCGCGGCAAGCGCCGGGTCGGTGTCGTCTAGGTCATCATAGATGGGTGGAGCGAAGTCCGCCTTGATCCGGGCGATATCGGCTTCGGGCAGGAAAAGCGCGCCGTCCTTGATCCGGGCCCATTCTTCCTCGACCTTGGCTGCGAATGCCTCGGCGCCCGTTTCCATGACCAATATCTTGATCCGCGCCTTGTAGATATTATCGCGACGGCCAAGTTGATTATAAACGCGCAGGACCGCTTCCAGATAGGACAGAAGATCAGCCTGGGGAAGAAATTCTCGAATGGTAGGGGCCAGCACCGGTGTGCGCCCCTGGCCGCCGCCGGCCATCACTTCGAAACCGGTCTCGCCCACATCATTACGATGTAATCTGAGTGCGATGTCGTGGCTACGCAATAATACCCGATCATTCTCGGCGGCACTGACGGCGATCTTGAACTTGCGCGGCAGAAAGCTGAATTCCGGATGTAACGTTGACCATTGCCGAACGATCTCGGCAAAGACACGGGCGTCCTCGATCTCGTCGGCGGCGACACCGGCAAGCGGGTCGGCGGTGACGTTACGGATGCAGTTACCACTGGTCTGGATCGCGTGCATCTCGACCTCAGCCAGCTCAACCAGAATGTCAGGCACATCCTCCAGCTCCAACCAGTTGTACTGAATGTTCTGCCGCGTCGTGAAATGACCGTAGCCGCGGTCATAGCGCTGGGCGATCACGGCGAGCTTGCGCAGTTGATCGGATGACAAGGTACCGTAGGGGATTGCTACCCGTAGCATATATGCATGAAGCTGAAGATAGAGACCATTCATCAGCCTCAGAGGCTTGAACTCCTCCTCGCTCAATTCGTTATTGAGCCGGCGTTGCACCTGGCTGCCGAACTGTTCGACCCGTTCTGCAATCAACTGATGATCGGCGTTGTTATAATGGTACATGTTGCTTTTCCCTTGCTGATGGGATTTGGATGCTGGGGCCGTGGATGCGGATCTTTTCGCGTTGGCTCAACACCGTAATGCCGTCGTTGTTCACGCTGACCGGGAAGCCGTAGGGCCCGATGATGGCATCCGCTGCGGCGTCACGCAGCGCGCCAGACAGTAGTGCATCCGCCGCGTCCTTGCCTTCAATCACTAGCGCGTCACTCAAGTTTTTCGACCA
>CAUZBE010000495.1:0-2889 GCA_963577885.1 Alphaproteobacteria bacterium | reverse complement strand
CCAGCGGAGGCACGTGACGTGCGGCAAACCCGTCTGGCCGGTGACGTTGTCACGATCGAGCAACTCGCCTGATCCGCCGACCTGTAGGCAAGTCGTAATATCACTGCCAGGCGACCGGGTGTGATACAGACTCCTACTATGTCCGCGTTTTCCTATCTCGCGCAGCCGCTGGAAGGGTCGCGCCTACGGCTCAAGAACCGGGTGGCGCACCCCGCGATCCTGACTCTGCTGGTACAAAACCAGGAAGTCAGCGAAGCTTTTATGCGCTACCATGCCAACCGCGCCAAGGGTGGTGCCGCGATGATCGTGGTGGAACCTGTCAACGCGCTCTCCTGGCACAGCCGCCGCCAGGTGCAATTAAATGCCTATGACGATGCGTCGCTTCCTGGCCTTGCCCGCCTAGCGGACGCAATTCGCGTGCACGACTGCCGGATACTAGCGCAGATCCAGGATCGTGGCAGGGGCAACTATTCCCGCGCCCGCGCCGATATCACTTACGGACCGAGCGCCCTACCGGATGATGAAAGCGGTGCCGTGCCGTATCCGCTGTCGAGCGACGAGGTGGCGGAGATGATCGCCGCCTTCGCGGCGACCGCCCGACGCCTGGAAAGCGCCGGCTTCGACGGTGTCGAACTGTCGGCCGCGCATGGCCATCTTTTTCACCAGTTTCTCTCGCCCCACAGCAACCGCCGCGAAGATCGCTATGGCGGCAACTTTACCTCCCGCCTGCGGCTGTTGAAGGAGCTGATTGCAGCCATCCGCGGCGCCTGTGGACCAGCTTTTGTCATCGGCCTAAAGCTGCCGGGGGATGACGGCATCGAGGGCGGGATCGATTTTGCCGAAGCTAGTCGCATCACCGAGGCTCTGGCCGACCCGACAACTATCGACTATATGGCCTTTGCCTGGGGCAGCCAGTCAAATGCGCTGCATTGGCATATTCCCGACGGCCATTGGCCCCGTATGCCCTATGCCCCGCGCATTGCAGAGCTGCGCAAGTTCGCGGGCGGCATTCCGGTGATGGCGCTTGGCCGAATTGTCGACCCCAATGAGGCCGAGGCGGTTTTGGCCGCTGGGCAGGCCGATCTGGTCGGCATCGGCCGCGCCATGATCACCGACCCGGCTTGGACCAAGAAGGCTCTGAGCGGGCGGGGCTATGCTATCCGCCCCTGCGTCTCTTGCAATACCTGCTGGGGTTCTGTCGCAACGCCGTCCGCAATTGCCTGCGACAACAATCCGGCGCTGGCGACGCCACGTGAAATCGATGGTGTGCCGGCTCTTAGCGGGGGCTTCCGCCGCGTCGTGGTGGTGGGCGGCGGGGTTGCCGGACTGGAGGCGGCCTGGGTTGCCTCTGCGCGCGGACACGAGGTTACGCTATTCAGCGCTTCAAGTACGCTCGGTGGGCGCGCGCGCCTTGCCGCCGCATTGCCGGGCGCTGAAGGGCTTGCCGGTGTCTATGATCATCAAATCGCTGAAGCCCAAAGTCGGGGCGTTCGAATCGAACTCGGTATCCAGGCCGAAGCAGCGGACATTCTCAGCCTTGAGCCCGACCACGTTGTCCTTGCCAGTGGCGCACGCATGGCTTGGCCAGAAGATCTTCTGGGTAACGGGGAGGCTTTGTCGGGCATTCCGGATTTACCCGCAGCGATGACCGATCTATTGGCACACTCCGGACACCACGAGGGCACTGCGGTGGTGATTGACGAAGATCACGGCAGTTTTACCTACAACGCGGTGGACTGGTTGACCGCGCATTTCGACCGCGTGGTGGTCTTGACCAGTCGGGACACTGTGGCACGACACGAACACCGCGTAGCGCGTCAGGGTATCATCGAACGGTTGCTCGGAGGGGGCGTCGAGATTCGCCCCTTCCGGCTTCCCGATCTCCGCCCCGGCGAGCTGGAAGACGGCATCGTCGGCCACCGCCAGGCCATCGGCAACGGCCATCGCCAGTTCATAGAAGAGGTCGGCTTTCTCAGCTACGCCGCGCATCGCGACCCGCGCCTAGAGCTTTTGGCGCCTCTCCGTGCCGCCGGCCTTCGGCCCCGTCTGGTCGGCGATGCGCGGGCGCCGCGCACTCTGCTGCATGCAACTCGCGAGGGTCACGCGGCGGGACTGGAGATCACGTGAGCCTGAGATCCAACCCGGACATTGGAAATATTGAAATTGAAAGCAAAGGCCCTAATAACAGATCAGGAGTTAGGGGGAGACGCAATTAGTTAGCATTACTTTCGGCTGAATAACGGCCAACGCCCCAGCCGCCGTCGACAGTTAGGACCTGACCGGTGATGAACGAGGCTTCGTCGGAACATAGAAAGGCCACCGCCTGGGCGATATCGCGGGGTAGGCCAACCCGTTGCAGAGGCGTTTCCACCATCATGCGCTGTTGCACGGTGCCCAGTTCATGGATGCGTGCCTGGGTCATAGGGGTTTCGATCAGGCCAGGGGCGATGGAATTAACGCGGATACCAGCGGGCCCGAATTCCGCCGCCATCTGCCGGGTCAGGCCGTTCAGGGCCGCCTTGGAAGCGGCGTAGGCGCCGGCATTGGGCGTGCCTATGAGGGCAAAAACCGATGACATATTAAGGATGGCGCCGCCGCCACCGCCCCCCATGACCTCCAGCGCGGCGCGGGACATTCGGAACACGGCGGCAAGGTTGATATCCATGATCCGGGCCAGTTCGCCGACGTCCGTCTCCAGCACCGAACGGGCCTGACCAACACCGGCGTTGTTGACCAGAATGCGCCAGGGCGCGGCACATGCCGCGGCCGCCGCCTTGACCTGCCGGCCGGCATCGGCCTGGGTCAAATCAAGGCTAAGGGTCGATACTGCCCCGGAGTCCGCTTCGCCAGCCAGACTTTCTAGCCCGTCGGGATTCTGATCCACGCCCA
>CAUZBE010000494.1:0-2892 GCA_963577885.1 Alphaproteobacteria bacterium | reverse complement strand
CAGATTTTGTAGGCCCGCCGCGCGATACCTAGGGCCTCAGCCTCGGTCTCGGCAATGACGACGTGGCGGCTCATGCCCATACGGGGCAGGGTGCTGTCGTCGTGGCCCAGGGCCCGCCATTCCTGGACGTAACGGTCGGTGATCTGGCGGCTGCCGGCCTCGTCCCGGTTGGTGATGACGTTAACCCCATGTTGGGCTGCCCAGACCGTGCTGTCGGGATGCGACAGGCCGTACCACAATGGTGGGCGGGGTTGCTGCCGGGGCGCCAGGGTCACGGGCATGCCGGCGACCTGGTAATGCACCCCGGTGAAATTCAGATCCACCCCCGACTGACCTGCTGCCAGGCCTGCTAAAATCAGGTCTAGGGCCTCCCGGTAAATCTCCGGCGCGGTATCGTAATCCAGGCCGAAATAACCGACCTCGATGGGCGAGATGCCCCGGCCCACGCCCAGTTCCAGGCGCCCACTGCTCATCTGATCCAGCATGCAGATTTCTTCCAGCAGGCGGATGGGATGATAAAGTGGAAGACAATAGACCGTGGGGCCAAAGCGCAGGCGTTTGGTGCGCTGGGCCACGGCGGACAGGAAGATCCCCGGCGAGGGCGCCATGCCCAGTGGCGTCGCATGATGTTCGGCCAAGTGGTAGGCGTAAAAGCCGGCCTGGTCATAAGCCTCGGTCAGGCGCAGGCGATCCTCGAACAGCGCCGTAAGATCGTCCCGACCCTGGTCAAGATGGTCGAAAATACCGTAGTCCATGGCGGGCACTCCAACCAAACTAAAAATCTGACAGCAAGCTGCCCCAGCCGGGGATTTTGTCGTTGATGCCGTTTTGCCGCAAGGCATGCCAATACAGCGCCGTATTGATAGCGAGCACGGGTTTTCCCAACCAGCGCTCCGCCTCCGCCGCCAGTTTGGCCATCCCGAGGTTGGTGCCGACCTGAATAATGGTATCCACCTCCGGTCTATTCACCTGGATCATGGCCTGGCGCAGGGTTTCTTCGCTTTGTTCGGCGATATTGACGGGGCTGTTGGCTTTCAGGCCTTTCAACGCCGCGATTTCAAAGCCGCATTCGCCAAAATAGTCCCTCACCCGTTCATCCGCCACGGGCCAATAGGGGGTGACCACGCCCAGGCGTTTGGCCCCCACCGCCTCCAGCGCCGCACGGGCGGCGGCGGAGCCGAGGGTCAAGGTGCAGCCGGCCTTCGCCTCTAGCCGTTCCTGCAATTGCGCCGCGCCATCCGCGCCATCCCAAAAGGATTCAGCGGAAATGCCGACGATGATGTGATCGGGCCCGGCCGGCGTCAGGCCGTCGATGGCGTCATCCAGTGTCGCCTTGATGGTCGCCACCAGCTGTTCGAAATCGGCATCACTGTGCAGGTCCATGTTCGGGATCAAGAACCGGGAGGTGTGGTTGGTCACGCCAGGGGGTGCCATGGCATGAAATTCTGGCTCGACGATGGTGTTGGTCGACGGCACGACGACGCCGAACTTGCGGCGCCATCCAAGTCTGTCCTGATGTCGGATGTCGTTCACCACGATGTCACCTCCCAGGAATGGTATTTTACACGTTCAGCTTACCATAAGCGCCGACGCCGATAAAAATTAGTCAGCCGGCAGGACATGGGTGGACTTCGCCATCACGGGCGGCCAGGCGCATAGCTTCCAGCACGAACAGCCGGCCCTTGGCGTCGTGGGTACTGTTAATGTCGCTGCTGATCAAGACCGGGAACCTGCCATCGACCCACATTCTGCCCTGGCGGTCGAAGACGAAGGTATAAAGATCGTGGGGCATGAAGGCGCCACTCGGTGACATGAAGTGGTTGAAGGCTTTGCCCAGCTCGACATCCGCCGGGTGGGCGACGGCTTTCTCTGCCAGCGCTTTCGCCTCCAACGGGGCACCGGCGCGGCCGCAGGGCGGAGCCGCCAGCGCCCCTTGCGGCAACGCCATGAGACCCAATGCCGGTGCCAACAGGCGCCCTGCGATCAGGCGTTGTCCCAGATGCGGCATGAATGTCATGGCCCTTCCTATAGTCGGCTGAGGATAACCGGCAGGCCGTCTCTTGGCTTGGGGATCGGGATGGTCTGCCAGCATGATTGGTAGCCATCGGGCAGGGCCACCCGGTAGTGCTGCAGAAATTGATGCACAAAGGCGCGCACCTGCATGGTGGCGAAATGCATGCCGATGCATTTATGGGCACCGCCGCCAAATGGCGACCAGCCAAAACGGTGGCGGCGGTCCTCGGCCCGGTTGTCGGAAAAACGGTCGGGATCAAAGCGGGTTGGATTGGTCCAGATTTCCGGCACCATGGCGACCAGGCCGGGAGAGACGGAAATACTGGTTTCTCCGGGAATTTCGTAACCGCCAAATTCAAACGGCCGCAGGGCGAAGCGCGGCAGGAAAGGCACCGGTGGGCGAAAACGCAGGGCCTCCTTGAATACCCGTTCGGTCAGGTCCAGGCGGTCCATGGCGTCGTAATCCAACTGTTCCGCGCCAACCGCCATCACCTCCGTCCGGACCGCGTCCTGCCATTCGGGATATTGCGCCAGGGCCCAGATCATCGTGGTCAGAGCCGAGGTAGTGGTGTCGTGGGCCGCCATCAACAGAAAATTCAAGTGATCGACGATTTCATCGTCGCTGAAGAAGGCGCCGTCCTCTGATTTCGCGCGGCAGAACTGGCTGAACATATCATCCGCGTCACCGTCCCGGCGAGCCGGGATCAAGTCGCGGAAATAATCCAGTAGAAAGGCCCGCGCCTTCACGCCGCGGCGCATCTGGGTGCCGGGCCAGGGTTTGCGGATCACGGCGATAGAGGCGGCCACTTCGTCGATAAATGCCTGGTTTAGCGTCGCCGCCTCGGCGCCCATCTTCAGGCCTAGAAAGACCGAGGCGCC
>CAUZBE010000493.1:0-2911 GCA_963577885.1 Alphaproteobacteria bacterium | reverse complement strand
CTCGCCAAAGCGCAAGCGGTCGATCGCCTCGTGGCAGAAAGCCTGTACGACCTGGATTGCAGCGATGCTTTCCTCGGCATAGCTGGAGATATCGGCGATCCGGTCCTGGCTATCGCGGGACAGCCGCCGCACCCGCCGGCCAAAGATCATGATCGGCAGGATGACTACCGGCAACATGGCAAAGACCAGGCCGGTCAGCTTGGGGCTGGAAATCACCAACAAAACGCTACCGCCCAGAAACATCAAAACATTGCGCAAGGCGACCGAGGCGGTGGAGCCAATGACCGTCTGAATTAAGGTGGTGTCGGCGGTCAGCCGCGAGAGAACTTCTCCGGTTCGCATGGTCTCAAAAAATGCCGGGCTCAAGCCGATGACATGGTTGTACACGGCGGCGCGAATGTCGGCGATGATGCGTTCGCCCAGCCAGGTCACCAGGTAATAGCGGGCAAAGGTCGCGGTAGCCAATATGGCGACGACACCTAACAGGGCGAGGAAATATTGATCGATCAGAACCTGTTCGCCGCCGAAGCCATGGTCGATGACACGGCGGATTGCCTGACCAATGGCGAGGACCGAGCCAGCGGCCACCATCAGCGCCACGCCCGCTCCCGCGGCCATCCATTTATAAGGTGCGACGAAGGGTAGGATACGGCCCAGGCGGCCAACGCTAGGTCGTTCGTCCCTTTCGTTATCGGGGCCGGTGTTACGCAATCCGCAATGTCCTTCGACCTGTCGTTCGAGTTTTAATACTGACGCTCAAGCGGGATCTGCGAACTCGATTTGCCGTCCGCGTACCGCAACGCACCATCGCGGCTGGGGTATAGCAACTGTGTCCGACCGGCACAACAACGGGCATGGCAAGCTGGCGCTTGCGCCCGGCCACTGGTTTGGTTATACAGCCTCGGCAATTCACGGAGCAGCAAGATGAAAAAAGATATCCACCCAGATTACCATGAAATTACCGTGGTTCTGACCGACGGGCAGGAATTCAAGACGCGTTCGACCTATGGCGAACCCGGCGCCGTTTTGAAGTTGGATATCGACCCGAGCACGCACTCGGCTTGGACCGGCGGGCCGCAACGCATCCTAGATACTGGCCGCGTGGCTAAATTCCGCAATAAATTCAAAGGCTTTGGCTTGGACTAGTGTGTCTTTTTAGGCCGCTTGGACGCGGTTGAGAGATTCAACAGGCTGAAGGAGTTGCCTGATCTAATTTTTTTGGCGTGAATGAGTCGGAAACGAGGCGCCCTTGTTGTGGTGCACGGGGCCATTTTCGACACGCTTTTGTGCTTTTGTCCGGGCTCTCCCGCGACCATTTCATCTAATCGGGTGATGCGGCTCTAGAGGCGCTCGCTACGGCGTAAAAGATCGCACAGATAGGGTGGTAGCCGTTCGGGATCTATCGCGCTTTCTTTCAGGCAAACATCGCTGCCGCCAGGGCGCCAGTTATCTTTGCGCACTTCCTCATGGCTCAATGCACCCTGGTGTATGGCCCGCGGAACCAGAAGCCACGCCAACATGTTGGTCAGACGCGACGTTTGGCACATGATTTCGACGGAATAATGCGCGGCAATGTCGATGGCTATTTTCTGCGATTCCTCCTCCCCGTAATTACGTAGATAGTCACGGACCTCGCGGGCCAACGCCAAGGCCTCGTCAAATGTACGGTCAATATAGGCCGTCAGCCCCGAGATTATCATCGAACTGTTTTCCATACTATTCATGGGGCTAGTATCGCCGTAAAGGATTAAAAATTCAATTCTCCACGACTTGAAACCGGGCCATCGGGTTTCGACATTTGAATTGTCTAAATGCCATTGACGGGTTTGGACATACACGCGGGCCCGGCCAGAATTGGGGGGCCGAGGAACCGTAGGTATTGCTTCGAAAGGAGGGTATCACGGCATGCGTAGATGCGACTTAGCACCAATGTTGCGTTCATCCGTTGGCTTTGATCATTTTGACCAGCTGTTTGATGCGGCTAGGCGAAGTGACGGGGCCGCTAACCACTATCCTCTATAAAAGATCGAAAAGTTTGAAGACCACTACCGCATTACCATGGCGGTGGCAGGCTTCAGCGAGGCAGATATCGAGATCACGGTGAAGGAAAACACTTTGGTCGTGGAAGGGCGTCCCCTGGCCGAGCGCGAAGGGACAGACTATCTTCATTTCGGTATCGCCTGCAGGGGTTTTGAACGCCGCTTCCAGTTGGCTGAAAATGTTAAGGTAACCGGCGCCGATTTGGAAAACGGCTTGCTGCATGTGGATTTAAAGCGTCATACCCCGGAACATATGAAACCACGGCGGATTGACTTCCAAAATGTGGCTGCCTAATCCGGCATTCGCGGACCCTAAATCGGGCCCACTATCCTTGGATAGTGGGCCCGATTTCTCTGCGCTGCGGCATGTTTAACGCCTTCTTTACATTATCTTAATAATCTATATATATAAAAATATATTTATGTTGTTTGTGGCGCTCGAATGAAGAATCGCCCGTGACGGGGGTGCTTTAGCGGGCTGTTATTGGGATAAAATAATGGAACTGTTACTGCAAGGACTACGCGCGGCGGCGGAACCGACCCGGCTACGCCTTTTAGCGTTATGCGCCCATGCTGAACTGACGGTGACAGAATTGACACAGATTCTGGGCCAAAGTCAGCCGCGGGTATCCCGGCATTTGAAGCTACTATGCGAGGCTGGCCTGCTGGAACGTCATCGGGAAGGGACCTGGGCTTATTATCGTCTGGCGGACGCCTCCGAATGCTCCCATCTAGCTCGCACCCTGGTTGACCTGGTGCCTGTTTGTGATGATGCCCTGACCCGGGACCTCGGCCGGCTAGGGGCGATCAAGCAGGCCAGGGCGGCGGCAGCAGCGGATTATTTTCGCGCTAACGCTGATCGCTGGGATGAA
>CAUZBE010000492.1:0-2920 GCA_963577885.1 Alphaproteobacteria bacterium | reverse complement strand
TGCAGAAATGAGTGCTGTTTCATCGACCACCGTACCCCGCGATACGTTCAGCAAAACGCCTTCCCCTCCCAGGGCGCGCAACATGTCTGCATCCACCAGGTTCCGGGTCTCTTCGCCGCCTGGCACTATCACCATCAGAAAATCGACGTACGCCGCCAGTTCCATCGCGGAAGCCGCATAGACGTAGGGCACGCCTGGCTGCCGGTTCCGGCCGTGGTAGAGTATTTCCAGACCGAATGGTTCGGCCCGCCTGGCGACAGCCTTGCCAATCCGCCCCAAACCGAGGATACCCAGGCGTTTGCCGCGCAGGGTTCCAGTGAGTGGGAACATCGCGGTGGGCCATCGTCCGGCCCGCACGAAACGGTCAGCCTGGGGCAACTGGCGAACGGTGCCCAGCAGCATGCCCATGGCCGTATCCGCGACTTCCTCGGTATTGACGTCCGGAGTATTGGTGACGGTTATGCCCCGCTGGTAGGCGGCCTCGACATCAATATGGTCGCATCCAACCCCAAGTACCGCCAAAATTTCTAGGCTTGGAAATGTGTCCAGAAAGGCGCCGTCTACGGCGACCGTGCTGGTGTGGCCGGAGCCAACCATACCCACCGCCACGGCGCACAATTTTTTAGCCGTCTCGCGGGGAATGTCGCCCGCCGGCACAAAATCACTGATCTGGTGGAGCGTGAAGAGTTCGTTCAGCAGGGTGTTAGGGGCGCCGAATAATCGCCCAATTAGTAACGCCTCAGTTTTTTCCGGCATTCTTGTGGCATTCTTTTCCTGATATTTTTGGGTGATAATGCATGTTGAAACCAATTTAGGGGAGGCGCGGTCATGGAACAAATTGAAAATGCGGCGGAGGCACGGTTAGAAGACCGCTTTCAGATCGAACAGGTCATGCGCCGGTGGGCCCGCGCCGTGGATCGCCGCGACTGGGCCTTGGTAAGGGAGGTCTTCCATCCCGGCGCCACTGACGACCACGGCATGTACAAAGGCGGCATCGATGGCCTGATTGAATGGCTCGAAGCACGCCATCAATGCATCACCATGTCTATGCATGTCCTGGGCAATATTTATATTGAATTCCCCGATGCCGACGCCGCCCTGTGCGAGACCTACGTGGTCGCCTACCAGCGCTACGATGCCCCGCCCGGCGCAGACCAATCGCATATTTTCGCCGCATTGGGTGACCATGTCGATCCGTCCGATCTGCCGATCGATGCGATGATGCCGGCCAGATACGTCGATGCGTTCGAGAAACGCGGCGGCGCCTGGCGTATCACGCAACGGACCACCATATTCGAGGGACGTTACATCCTAACGGGCGACAACGCCGCCCTGAACCCGGCCTGGACCGTGGGGCAAAGGGATCATTCCGATCCCTTGTACGTGGCGCGCCGACGGGCCGGCCTGACGACCTGAAAGGTATAGATCTCCATTGCCTCCGGGGTTTTGCGCAGGCTGTGTTGGCCCAATAGAACCATGCCATCGGGCACGGCCCGCTGCACGGCGCCCGAGAATAACAATAACTGATCCAGCACCTTGCACTGGTCCGATAGGCGGGAGGCCAAGTTGGCAGCGCCGCCGATGACGGTAAAACCTAGCTGTTCCGGCGCGCCGACGTTGCCAAAGGTGACCTCGCCCACGTGAACGCCGATGGCAACATAGCCAGTGCGGCCCTGGGCGCGCAGGTGATCCATGACCGGAAAGCGGAGCCGGCCTCGCCGGCCCAGATCTAGGCGCTGGCGTACGCCGCCCGGGCCTTCGCTGACATGACGAACGGGGCTATTCAGATAGGCGGGCTGCAACAGCATGCCCTGGGGGCATGCAGGGTTCTAATCCCCACATTCAGCCGCCATACAGGAATACCGATATCCGCTAGCATTTGCCCCAATTGTTCCGTCAGGGCCTCCGGAGGCTTGTACATTCACGCGTCCCATAATAGCCAATCGACCGGGGCCCAGAAACGTTTTTCCCAGCTGCGGCCAGGCTTAAGGGCTGATCCAGGATGCTGTCAGAAAGGGCGATGTGACCAGCCACGGCAGCGGATGCGGGGAACGGTATTTCGTAACTATAAGGTAGCGTTCTCGACGCCACCGCCAGGCAAGGCGGGGTGCCAATAGCTGGCGGTACCTATATAAAGAGTAAAAGGTGCGCCGTTCCGACGGCTACAACAGGTCTTCCGCGACTTCCTCGCAAGGAAAACAGTGGCAAGACCGCAATCCAGTTTTGTGCATTACCAATGCTTTGTCGCTTTCCTCTAAAAGCAGGGCATTATGAAGGGCCCGAACGGGTTGCGATGAGGTCTCGACGGTTATCCAGTAATCTTGGGCGGCATTCATGTCCGATATCATTTATGAAGGTCTGCCGCCGCATTCAAGTAGATGGATTAAAGAATGACACAAGTTTCTCGCCGCTGGGCGTTACGGGCGATCCTGCTCGGGCTGGCTAGTTTTTCCGCCTTTGTCGCCCGGCCGGCCTATCATCTGGGCCGCCTCGCATGGCGTGACCTGGATCGCCGCCAGCCCGGCCCCCAGGGCAGTCGGGACGAAGCCAGACGCATGAGCGCCACCCCGATTGCAAAAATTACCCCGGTGGCCGACGAAACGTCCCCGGCCACCGCATTGTCAAAGACCCGGGCAAGTGGCTGGGGCGTGGCGATCGCAGGGGCACGCCAAAGCATGGGCAGAGAAGCCCTAGCGCGATGACATGGTCCTCAACGTCCAGGCCATGGACGCCATAACCTATGACGCAGGCAGCAAGGTTCTCCGGGTCGGCGCCGGCGCCCATTGGGGTGATGTATTACTTTTTCAGGTCGGCAAAGGCCGTTCCGCCGCAATCATGCCCCTGTACGGGAATCTTTCCATCGGTGGCTCCCTGGCCAGAAATTGCCATGGTGCGGCAAAAAAAACTTAAACTACGGTGG
>CAUZBE010000491.1:0-2946 GCA_963577885.1 Alphaproteobacteria bacterium | reverse complement strand
CACAATTCCGAGACCTGTTGTCCGCCGGCTTCGACATGCCCTTTATCGCCCGCTTCGTTCTGGGCAAACATTGGCGCAAGGCGACCCCGCAGCAGCGGGCGGACTATCAGGCCCTGTTCAGGGAGTTTATCTTGAAGTCATACAGCCGGCGCCTGGGTGGATATTCCGGCGAAGCTTTTACCATTGCTGGTGCCAAGGCAGCCGGTAAAAAGGACGTCATGGTAAAGACCCGGATCGAGCAGCCGGGCGGGCGGCCAATCATTGCGGTTTGGCGCGTTCGGCCACATAACGGGCAGTACAAGATCATCGACATCATGGTCGAGGGGATCTCGATGGCAGTGACCCAACGTTCAGAATTCAACGCCGTGGTCCGGCAACAGGGTATGCAAGGCCTGTTGCAGGCATTGCGCGCACGCACCGGAAATTTTGGCGTGGCTTCGTAGCCGCATCGTGGGAGAAATTGTATTGAGCGCGAACGGAGTATTTCAAAACCACCCCGCAGTGGCGGTGTATTCCCGGCGGACAGCAAAGCTGATCCGGGCCTGCCTGCTGTTGGCATGCATCTGCGCCGGCCCGGCAATGACTGCCAGCGCGGCGGACTACAAGGCCGGCTATATGGCCTATCAAGGGGGGGATTTTGCGGCTGCCGCCGAGGAATGGCGAGCCTTGGCGGATGCAGGGCACACCAAGGCACAATATAACGTAGGCATCCTGTTTGATCAGGGCAAGGGCGTGCCCCGGGATCGCGCGGAGGCGGTGCGTTGGTGGCGGCGGGCGGCGGAAGGTGGCTTTCGCCAGGCCCAGCATAATCTGGCTAATGCGTATATCGCCGGCGACGGCGTGGCCCAAAACTACGTGGATGCGGTGTATTGGCTGGAGCATGCCGCGGAAGCGGGCCTGACCCGCTCCCGCTATACGCTTGGTAAAATGTACCATTACGGCCTGGGTGTGACGGCCGATGTGAAGCGTGCCGTAATTCTATATCAAGCTGCCGCGGAGGCTGGTCTGGACAAGGCGCAATACAATTTGGCCAAGGCCTATCGCGATGGCAATGGTGTGGCCCAGGATCATGCCCTCTCCGTCGAATGGTTCCGCCGCGCCGCCGAGCAGGGCTATGCCAAGGCGCAGGGCCATCTTGCAACCCGCTATGCCAAGGGACAGGGGGTCGCGGCAGATCCTGTCGAAGCCTTTAAATGGATGAGTTTAGCGGCCCGTCAGGGGTATATGACGGCGCAGGAAAACTTGCATGTATTGAAAGCCCGCCTAACGCCCGTGCAACGGGCCGAGGGCATGCAGCGCGCCAGCGATTTCGCCGCGGTCCGGGAAGGCGGGTAGTTCAGACAGTCTCAAATACGGATTAGTGCCGGCTTGGAAGGGCGGAGTTGATGACTATACGCGGTTTGCTGGCGGCGGTGATGTTGATTGCCGGTATGTTGGATTATGGTGGAGCAGCCGCCGCGGGAAACCAAGGGGGTCGGGAAGCCGCCTTTAGTGCTTATTTCGAAGCGGCGGCCCGGAATGCCGGCTACGGCGCGCGAAATCTTGAAATACGCCAACGCCGGGTCGCCGTGGTGCTGTCGCCCTTGGTTACACGTGCCCTTGTGCAACAACCGGGGCAGGTTGACGCCATCATGCGTGGCCTTGTAGCCGCCGCGCCGGACGTCACCCCAGGTATCGCCAGCCAGGCTATGACCAGCTTTCCCGGATTTGCCAATCAAATCGCCCATGCCGCTGGCCTGAACAGAACGCAATTAGCTATGGCGCAAACCTTTACGGCGCCAAGACCAAGCCCCGCCCTTCGCGTAGACCCCATCGCCAACCGCGCCAATGGCCAGGCCGCCCGCGTTGCCGCCTGGGCGATCTCGGCCATCGCCGGCGATCCGGGCGCCAAGGCTGATATTATGGGCCGCGCCATTGCCGCCGTGCCTGGTGGGGAAGTTGCCGTGGTTGCCGCCCTGCAGGCCGCCTATCCCGGTTTTGCGCCACAAATCGCCGCAGCAGCAGCACCCAGATCTATGTCGCCCCAGGCTTTGTCGCCCCGACCTTTTTCCCCCGTACCCAAAGTACCGACTACGGTCATCCGGCAAGCGCCCTCTATCCCGGCGGTGGGCGCGCAACTTGTCGCTGCCGCCCCGACCGACCAGACCCCCATGAGCGGCACCAACGAAGATATTACCGGGATCGGCGATCCTTTGGAGCCGATGAACCGGATCACATTCGCGTTTAACGATACGGTTGATCTAATCTTGTTGCGTCCCGTAGCGATCGGCTATAACTGGATCATGCCGGGTCCAGCAATCCATGCGGTGCGGCGGTTCTTTCTGAACCTGGATGCCCCGGTCATCACGGTCAATGATCTGTTGCAAGGCGATCTGGCCAATGCGGGCGTTACCCTGGGCCGCTTTGGCATCAACAGCACCATCGGCTTGCTAGGGCTATTCGACCCGGCGGCGGGCCTAGGCCTGGAACGCCATCACGCCGATTTTGGCCAGACCCTGCATAGCCATGACGTCGGTCCGGGGCCCTATCTGGTTCTGCCTCTATTCGGGCCCGCCAGCACCCGTGGCGGTGCTGGCAAGGTGGTAGACGTCTTCTTTCAACCTCTGACCTATTTGTTGAGCACGTTTGAAAACCTGGGCGTCGCCGCGACCCGCGCCGTGGTCAAGCGCGAGATATTATTGGACCCGTTGGATGAATTGCGTGAAAACTCGATAGATTACTATACCGGCCTAAAATCGGCCTTCTGGCAGGCCCGGCAGGTAGATCTCAATAAAGCTGCCGTGATTGGCAAGGCCGGTGGCGACGTAGATAAATTGTTCGACGCTGCTAAATAGATGCATCCGGCGGCATTGCTTATAGCGCTGCTTTCGGCGCTATTGTTCGGTTCGGCGCTAGTACTTACGCAGTTTTGACTGCGTTGGTTACCGCCTTTGCGCGGGGCAGCCG
>CAUZBE010000490.1:0-2957 GCA_963577885.1 Alphaproteobacteria bacterium | reverse complement strand
CTTTGCGTACTTCGAGGTTAACCGTGTGAAGTTTTTTTAACTGCGCCAGCGCGGACTTGGACACCGGAAATAGCCCGCCACCATGGATTGTCAGCGCGACGATTGCCGCCATCGTCCGGAGGCCGCCACGCCTGCTAAACGACCCCTTGGCGAGGGACAACAGAAGCTTGTTGGTCATGTCCATATCCAAATTAGCGACGCAGAATTAATTTGCGCCAGGATGATTTGTCTAATCTTTATTGCTCGCCTTTTATGGAATTCATATACCTCTTGATATATTGAAACTAGAAGACAATTGGGACGAATAGCAATGAAACGAACAGCTATCTGGCTGGCGGCCGCAATGACCGTCGCAATACTAGCGCCCAGCATCGCAAAGAGCGAAATACTCGCGATGTTAAACTACGAAAGCAAACCTGCGGAATCCCTGAAGGCACTAAAATTGACCGGTGCGCGAGAGCGCCGGGAAGGAATTGCGATCATCGATATGGATCCCAAGGCGGCCACCTTCGGCAAAATCTTGATGGATATTCCACTACCCCCCGACCTGGTCGCCCACCACATATTTTACGACCGCAAGATGCAAAAAGCCTACATCACCGCGTTGGGCAAGCCGGAATTACATGTCTTCAAATTGAACCAATACCCCTACCGCCTGAAACGCATTGACGTGCCCAAATGCATGATGGGCGAAGACGTGGTTTTTTCCGAAGACAATAAGACTTGGTACCTGACCTGCATGCATTCCAGTAATGTGTATGTAGGGAAAACAGCGACGGATAAGATCACCGGCGTCATCAATATTCCGGGCGCCAATCCCCATGGCCTGGTGGTATTGAGCGATATAGATCGTCTGTTGGTGACGAGTACTATTACCGGCGATTTGAAGACGCCGGGCGAAGAATTGATCGTCGTGCAGGCCAGCACCAACAAGGTTCTGGGCAGACTGAAGATGTCGGAAAAAAAATCACCCTCCGGCGTAGCCCCATTTGAAGTGCTTCGCGTGCCCGGTTCCAATCCCGCTATTATCTATACGACAAATATGTTTGGCGCTGCGCTTTGGACGGCAATCTGGAACCCCGCGGTTAAAAATTTTGAGGTTGCCCAGGCGTTCAATTTAGCTCCGGTCAACGGTGGCGTGCCGTTGGAGATTTACTTTGTCGATAAAGGCAAAACCATGTACGTCACCACCGCCAATCCAGGCCTGATGCATATTTTTGATTTGTCCAAGGACCCGGCCAAGCCAAAGCTGGTCACGTCAATCAAGACAGGCCGTGGCGCGCATCATGTCGGCTTTACCAAGGATGGCCGTTACGCCTTTGTACAAAATTCGTTTAACAACCTCCCAGGGATGCGGGACGGCTCCGTATCGGTCGTGGATTTAAAGACGCAAAAGGTCGTGGCCTCCATGGATACGCTCAAGAATATGGGCTTAAACCCTAACTGCATCGTACTTCTGCCTCAGTGGAATGATTTGGCCGGGCACTGATCGGCGGACATTGATGTTTCGGGGGTGCTAGGCATGCCGGGGGCACCAAAAAGCTGAGCCTAACGTTATAATATTGTGGCGTTTTGTGCAGTATTGCCATATATTGCCTTAAATTTAAGCAAAAATTCTAGGTTTTCCTGAATGCCTATTTTATGAGCATGCAATTAGGGTCCGTCACCCTGGATCAACCGGTCATTCTGGCCCCCCTGTCGGGTATTACCGACCTGCCGTTTCGGCGTATGGTGGCCGGATTCGGGGTTGACTTCGTGGTCAGCGAGATGATTGCCTCGGAGGGCGTGGTCAACGGCAACCGACTATCCCGGGAGCGGGCCATATCGGCTCCGGATGAAGGCTTACGCATCGTCCAATTGGCCGGCTGCCTGCCTGAAACCATGGCTCAGGCGGCACGATTGAGCCGGGACCAGGGCGCCGACGTAATCGACATCAACATGGGTTGCCCGGTGAAAAAAGTGGTGGGGGGCAGTGCCGGCTCCGCCCTGATGCGGGATGAAGATCTGGCCTTGCGTCTGATCGAGGCAGTGGTCGGGGCCGTGGACGTTCCGGTAACCTTGAAAATGCGCACGGGCTGGGACCATCACCACCGCAATGCACCGGCGTTGGCGGCGCGGGCCCAGGCGGCCGGGGTAGCGATGATTACCGTGCATGGCCGCACTCGGTGTCAGTTTTACGAGGGCAAGGCGGATTGGGACTTCATCGCCGAGGTCAGGCGCGCCGTCGATATTCCGGTCATCGCAAATGGCGATGTGGTCTGCGTGGAAGATGCCCGCGCCATGCTGGCGTGTTCGGGCGCCGATGGCGTGATGATCGGGCGCGGCGCCTTTGGCCGGCCCTGGTTTCCGGCCCAAGTGCGCCATTATTTGCAGACGGGAGAGCACCTTTCCGATCCCGGCATGGCAACCCAACGGGACACCGCTATCTCCCACTATGACGCCATATTAGCGCATTACGGCGAGGGGCGGGGCCTGCGTATCGCACGCAAGCACGTAAACCGTTATCTGGAGCGCCTGGGCATCGGCAAAGCGGACCGGCGGCAGGTTTTGCGCCAGTGCAGCAGCGGCGCGGTGGTTCAACACATCGCGAATTTGTATGAGCGGACGATGCAGCGGGAGGCTGCCTGATGACGACTCCGGTGCCTAATCGGAAAGCACCCACGCCCGGGTCTCGGCGCAATGTGGCGGAAGCTATTCTCAACGCCTTTCCTCATCCAGTCTTAATGCTGGATGAGGATGGCCGCATTATCTATGCCAATCCCGGCGCGGAGCAGTTCTTCGCCACCGGCGCCACGCAGCTTTGCCGCGGTCATTTGAGTGACGTCTTGCCGTTTGGTAGCCCCGCGCAGAGCCTTGTACAGGAGGCCCGTCAAAATGCCGCCGTGATTTCCGAGTATGGCCTGGACTTGGGCACGCCACGGTTGGGCTCGCGTCTGGTGGATATCACCGCCTCGCCC
>CAUZBE010000489.1:0-2964 GCA_963577885.1 Alphaproteobacteria bacterium | reverse complement strand
GAAAGCGGACCACGGCGGCATCCGTCGCCGTCAAAGTCTCCCGCGTACGATCAAATATCCGGCCCTGACTTTCCTGGATCATCAGATCCTGTTCGGCCAATCCCTTGATGCCGGTGAAAGTGGAGTTGCGCTGGACGTCCCGGTCGATCAAATAGTCATTGCCCCGGTTTTGTAACGGCACATAGTCGGCGCCCGTGTTGGCGATAATACCGTGGCCTTGGTGCAACTTCGCGCGCTCCTCACCCTCGATGGGGCGCTCCGGGTTCCAGCCATAGCAATACATCCAGCAGCTCTGATCGGTGATTGGCACCAGGGTAAATCCAAAATAGGTCTCGCCTGGAAACGTCGAAGGGCCCGTGCCATGCGCGGGTAGGGTATATTGGGTAATGCGCCAATAGTTCTGCCCATCATCCGCCGCCCGCACACCGCCAACCACAAAGCCCGCATCGTGGGTCAGCACCGTAAATTTTGGCATCGGGTCGTTGCGGATCCATCGTAAACGCCGGGCATCGGCGGGCGCATCCGGGTTCTCGTCCGAGGCCACGCCGGGGGCCGGCATATGCAGGAAGGAAAAATGCGAGGTATCCAGATCGCCTTCCATGATCTGGGCCCAGTTGCAGTCCACATATTGTTTGCTGACATAACGGTTCGCCGCCGGCAGCGCCCCAAACTCCAATTGCGGCAGCTCAGGCAAGCGGCCATCGGGCAGGGTTTCGGCGGGCGGGCCCATATAGGCCCAGACAATTTCGCCCCTTTCCCGGGTGGGATAGGCCTTGGCGTGAATGCTTTCGTGATGGCGGGCCCCAGGGGGTATATTGGGCAAATCCATCGCCTTGCCCTCAACATCGAACTTCCAGCCGTGGTAGACACATCGCAGGCCACAGTCCTCGTTACGCCCAAAAAAGAGATTGGCGCCGCGATGGGGACAATGGGCATCCAACAAACCCAGGCGGCCGTCTGTATCACGAAATGCCACCAGTTCCTCACCCATCGCAGTGATACGTATAGGGGGGCCGTCAGGTTCGGGCAATTCCTCCTCCAACGCCACGGGCTGCCAGAAACGGCGGAAATACTGCCCCATGGGCGTGTCGGCGCCCGTGCGGGTCAATCGTTCATTGTCTTCCCTGGAAAGCATCGCTAAGCCGCTCCTCTACAATGTTGCTCGACATTGTCCGATGTTAGCCGCAAAACTGTCAACGGAACCTACAAACGCTAGCGAGTGTGATCACCATGACTCTACCAACCATCGACGGGCCGCGCCAGCCACCGGCCCAGGGCCGCCAGCCCGAACAACTAGTCATCCTGCTGCATGGCTATGGCGCGGACGGCAATGATCTGATTGGCCTGGCGCCCTATTTCGCCCGTGTCTTGCCCGGCGCCTATTTTGTCGCCCCGCATGCGCCGGAGCGTTGCGAGATGTCGCCCATGGGCTATCAATGGTTCCCCATCAGTCAGTTTGATCCCTCCAGCCGCCTGACCGGCACCCAAGAGGCGGCGCCGGTGCTGGACCAGTTCATCGATGCGGAGTTGGCCCGCCATGGCCTGACCGAGGCAAACCTGGTCCTAATCGGTTTCAGCCAAGGCACCATGATGGCCCTGCATGTGGCCGTGCGCCGGACGGAGGTGGTGGCGGGCGTTCTGGGGTTTTCCGGCCTGCTGGCCGGACCGGAGCTTTTGGCGGGCGAGGCCATATCGAAACCACCCATCCTGTTGGTCCATGGCGATGCCGACGAAATGCTGCCGGTGCAAAACCTGCACGAGGCCGTAGAGGCCCTAGGCGCGGCGGACTTCAGCGTGGAATGGCATGTCAGCCAGGGCGCGGGCCACACCATCGCCCAGGATGGCCTGGATTTGGGCCTGGCGTTCCTGCAAAGGGTATTTTAGGTGGAGGTGCTGTTGCCATGAACGCTCGCAAAACCATGATGATCAAAGAAACCACCACGACGGATGAAACCGGCAAGAGCTGCGGCCCCATAACCCGGGTCGTCGCGATAGCGGTCATTCAAAACCCATTCGCCGGCCAATTCGTCGAGGATTTATCGCCGCTTTTTGACCTGGGTGGGCAACTTGGCGAACAGCTCATGAGCGAGGCGGTCGCGATGCTCGGCAACGCACCCGTCAGCTACGGCAAGGCCGCTATCGTCGGCGTGGCCGGCGATTTGGAGCATGGCGGCGCTATGATCCATCCCAAACTAGGCAAGCCCATGCGAGCGGCGGTAGGCGGCGGCAAGGCACTCATCCCATCGAATGCCAAGGTGGCGGCAATTGGCGCGTCCATGGACCTGCCGCTCGGCCATAAGGACGAGGCCTGGTCCTTCGATCATTTCGATACCATCACCGTGATGGTCGCCGATGCGCCACGGGCAGACGAAATCGTGCTGTGCATGGCTGTCTCCGACGGGGGCCGCCCACGGCCCAGGGTCGGCAGCGCGCCAATTGTGGATTAAGACAAATAAAATGCCGACCGAGAATACCCAGGAACAACATGTCACCATCTCCCGGTTGGTTGCGGGCGGGGATGGGGAGAGCCGGTTCGAGGACCACGCGATAGACTATGACACGGCGCTGGGGCCGTTGCGCCAGACGGCCGCTATTCCGGCAACCTCCATCTGCTTTCACTGGCTGCCCGCGGATTTTGCCTCCGATTTTCGGGCCATGATCCGGCCATGCCTGATTATGGTCATAGGGGGCGCGGCATCAGTTGAGGCCGGCAGCGGTGAAGCCCGGGTATTTCACCCCGGTGACCTGCTAGAGGTAACGGATTGCAACGACTATGGCCACGACGTCAGAGCCATGGAGGGGCAGCCATTTCGGGCAGCCGTCATCAATCTGGATGCTGGCTCAGGCCGTGGTAAGGCGCCGGCGCGGCAGCCGTCGGCGCAATCCCTGCCATTTCTCCGCAACGTTACCGGCGACGATGGCCGCTCCCACTTCGAGGACGGCGCACTGCCGTATTTTACCGGC
>CAUZBE010000488.1:0-2967 GCA_963577885.1 Alphaproteobacteria bacterium | reverse complement strand
CCCAGAAGGGAGCCGATACAGAAATTAATCGTTCAAAATTTGCACAATAGGCATGGGTCGTCTCCCGGTTCAAAGCCATCCGATGTTCTGCCAAGTTTAGGCCACCCAGCCGTTTGCGCCAAGCCGAACCGTTGGTATTGTCTGGCCATTGAAAACGGGGGACCGAATGGCCGACATTCATCTGACAATGGGAATCAACGATTACGACCATGCGCGGGATCTGTTCACCGGCGCGGTCAAACCCAACGGCATCGCGCTTACCAGCCTGGTGATGGAGGTGGAGGAAACCTTCAAGCGTTTCCTGCAGTATCAGGAATGGGATGTGTCGGAGATATCGTTCGCCATGTCATGCCAGGCGATCTCCCAGGGCAACGCGCCGTTTGTGCTGATTCCGGTGTTCCCGTCGCGTCTGTTCCGCCTGTCTGGTGTCTATGTCCGCTCGGACGGGTCGGTGACCAGGCCCGAAGATCTGCGCGGCAAGAAGGTCGGTCTGCCGCAATGGGCCCAGACCGCCACCACCTACGCGCGGGGCTGGCTGACTGAAACGGTGGGCATTCCGCTAACCGAGATCGACTGGTACCAGCTTGGCCCCAATTCGCCTGGCCGGTTGGATAATACGCCGGAAAAGCCACCCGAGGGCGTGCGGCTCACTAACCTGCCCGACGGCTCGCTCGCCGATATGCTGGTGGAGGGTGAGATCGACGCGCTAATTACTGCCGATCCGCCGCGCCGCATGCTGGCCGGCGATACCGCCATTACGCGGCTTTATTCCGAATTTGAAAGTGTCGAACGGGATTATTTCGCCAGGACAGGCATCTTTCCGATTATGCACACGGTGGCGCTCAAACGGTCGACGTATGAAGCCAACCCTTGGATTGCCCGCAACATGTTCAACGCCTTTGAAGAGGCCAAGAACAATTCAGTGCGCCGCATGCGCGACATGAATGTCTCGCAGATCGCCCTGCCGTGGATCCAGCAATATATCGAGCGCACGACGACCCAGTTTTTCCCCGACGGCGATTATTGGCCGTTTGGCGTCGAACGCAACCGCACCACCATCGAGGCGTTCCTGCGCTATTGTTTTGACCAGGGCGTGACGCAAAAGCATCTTGCGCCGGAAGACATTTTCGCGAAAGAAGCGCTGGAACCTTTCCACCAGCTGCGAGTGTAAAATTCCCCTCACCCTCCCACGTCGCTGAAGCGCCGCGGGAGGGTGAGGGGGCATTGCGCCGCGAGTGGCAAACCGGACCCTACTGGATCGCCGCCGCCCGTTTGCTCAATCCGAGGCTGAACGGGCAGTGCGGTTTCAGGCTTGCCCGTTCGTTGGTCAGCGCGATGGCCAGGGCCTTGTCGGGCGTCCTGAGCGCCGCTTCGATCAGCGTCCGGTGGATGATATCGCGCTGGGCGTGGCTGCCGCCGAACAGATTGGCGCGATAGCGCACCGGCATCAGCAGGTCGATAGCCTCGCCATACGCCGCCCTGCCGAAGGCCTCGATGGCCCGGACGATGGGCAGGCCCACCTCGCGCGTTATCATGCCGTTGTTCCCGTCTGATGGGCGGCTTTCTCCACCGACTCGAGAAGAGCCGCGGAGGCGGCCGTTCGGCCCGTCGCCACATAGGCCATCATTGCGTGCATGTCGTTGAAAGCGTAGAAGCCGTCCTCATCGGCCACTTCACAGGTTGCCATCAGGTCGTCCCACCGCGTGCCCAATTCGATACCGCGCAGATGCAGGCGCCACAGCAGCGCCACCGCATCCAGCATCATCATCTGCACGGGCTCGGGTTCGGCGCGGATGCCCCGGTCGTAGATCGGCAGGACCCGGTCCGTCCGGTCGTTGTCGAGATAAAAAAGCGCCACATGCCACCAGTTGTGGAAGGCGAACCCGTTGTCGTCCTGCGCCCAGTTGTCTTCCCGCGCCCCATGAAGGTGACGGCTTCGTCCTGGCGCGCCTGCATTTCCATCAAATGGGCAACGGCGTGCTGCGCCCAGCAATCGTCGGGCTCGGCTTCGAAGGCTGACGTCCGGTATCCTCGGCCTCGCCGTAGCCGCCGCAATTTTTTAGACCGAAGGCCTGCATGCCGAGTACGAAACCATAACCCTTGTCGTCACGGTTCCAGTGCGGCAGGGCGCGCGCGATACGGCCGCGCAAATTTTTGCGGTTGCCGTGGAAGAAGTCCGCGAGGTGCCCCATCTGCAGCGCTAGGTGATCGCGCGGGTAATCGTCGAGCAGCCGGTCGAGCGCCCGCGCATTCCGTTCCAGTCGCCCGACGCCCAGCGCTTCAACGCCTCCACATGGGCGCGTTCGCGCTCGTTGGCCGCCCCTGAAAGCCCGTCAAGCTCCGCCAAAATTGCGTTGAGCTCGGTCAGGGCGCTACACTCCCACAGGGACACATGGTCTCGAGCGCGAAATATATGGCCCATGACGAACCCGGGTTCGTCGGTCAGCGCCTTGTCGATAATCTCGACCGGGTCGCCCCGATAACAGTTAAAGGCGTTGAGGGCCGTCTCAAAAATCTCTAGGCTGCCCGGTTTTGCCGCCGAAACCGGCGTATCACGCACATCGTCCATCTCTCGGTCTCCTTGAAGGGCAGGGCTGTCCACAAGTTGCCCGGTTGAGGGCAAGGATATAATTTTTCCGGATTGAAGAACCAGTCTACTTATGGTCCCGCCCGCTCCCCTCGCAAACCGGTTTTTAGGACCAAATATCCTTAACGCATGGGCTTGTTTTTCGAACAAGCGATTCCGGGTCCAAAAGGCTTGGCTGAGTAGCGCCCCGGATTGGTCAAATCCGGCGAATCGGGTTACAAATCCGCTACGCAATCTACATAAGGAAAGTGATTATGAGACGCGCCTGTATCGTTAGCCCCGTCCGGACCGCCGTCGGCACCTTCGGCGGTGCGCTGCGCAGCGTTCCTGTCGAGGAACTGTCCGCCGTGGTGATCCGTTCCATCCTGGAACGCACCGGT
>CAUZBE010000487.1:0-2976 GCA_963577885.1 Alphaproteobacteria bacterium | reverse complement strand
CGAGATAAGCCACGGAAGTCACCGCATCCCCGCCCCAGGCCTCCGCCGACCAGGCATAGTGAACGCCCAGTTTTTCGGCCTGCTGGATCAGATCCGCCATGGCCTTGACGTCAACCCGGTCATATGCGCCGATCGATAGGGATACTTTCATCTCGTTGAGGCCTCTACTTTGCCGGAGGAACAAATTCAGGGCCTTCGGGACAAACGCGTACACCGGGCCGCAGGTTCTGGTAGGGCAAGGTTTCAGGGCGATCAATACTGGCGCCGGGTGCCTCCACCACCAAGATTTTCTCGGCTATATCCGTGAAATCGGCCCTGAAATGTACGCTGCTTTTCAGGCCCAGGATTTTTTGCGCCACCGGTTCGCAGCCAAGATGGCGAAAGATCTCCTTGTCGGCTGCCTGCATGCGGCCCGTGGCAACCACCACCGATACCCCGCCAATGCGCAACAGGGCCGTGGGACCCAGATTGGGCGTGGCGCCAGAATAAAAGGGCCCGGTGCAGGTGAATTGGCCGTTGCCCAGGGCCACGACCTTAAAGCGGCCCTTGAACGGGGGATCGCCTGTGGTAAATAATTTGCCCCCCAAGCTTACATCTATTTCTGCCCCCTGCCCGGCCGCATGGGCCTGGGCGGCAACTTCGCCATCAACCAGAATGCCCAGCACGGCGCCATCGGCCCCCTGCTCCACCAAGGCGCGCAGTAATCCCGTGGTATCCGACGTCGCGCCGGCGCCGCAGTTGTCCTGCACATCGGCCAAGACATAAGGTTTGTGGGCATTGGAGGCGATGGCCTGGGCGACCGCGGCACCCGGCGTCAAACGGGCCACCTGATAGGCAGCTTCCTGGGCCATGATGGCCGCACACAGAGTATCTGCCACGCGGTCGGCAATCTCCTGGTCATCACCGTAGGCTACCACCACGGGTCCGCAATCCCAGATATCGGCGGGTGGGAAGCCTGGTGTGAACGAGACAGAGCGCACGCCTGGTTCGGCCTCCAGTGCCACCAGCCGGGCATAGGCGCCCAGGGCCGGCTCCACCATGGTGCATTGCCCGGTCAACGGCATCAGAAACGGCAACGCCCGATGGGCTTTGGCCGGCAGCTGGCTCGGATCGGCCAGCAGGGTATCGAGGTACCGCGCGGCCCGGCGGCCCGTATCCGCCATATCCACATGGGGATAGGTGCGGTAGGCGATCAGACCATCGCAGTTATCGGCCATGGCCCGGGTGGTGTTGCTGTGCAGATCCAGGCTGGCCACCAGGGGGATGTCCGTGCCCAACAGATCGCGCACGCGGATCAGCAATTCGCCCTCGCCATCCTCAAGATGTTCGCAGACCATGGCGCCATGCAGGTCGAGATAGACCGCGTCGAACGGCATGGCCTCGGCCAAACCCGTCAACACCATATCGGCGAATTTTTCGAAGGCATGTTCGGTGACATGTGCCGAGGGGACAGCGGTGCACCAGGCAATGGGGGCCAATTCATGGCCCATGGCCTGGGCTTCCATAATAAAGCCGGCGGTGGAGATATTTTTGCCCGGCATGGCCGTCAGGATATCCTCGCCAATGGTCAAACCAGGGAAACTTTCGGCGCGGAGAAAATCCTCCCAAGTCGCCTTTTGCGGCGCGAATGTATTGGTCTCGTGCAAAAATCCCGCGTGCGCGATACGGCTCATGGAGGCTCCCTCTAATACGGCTTCAATTCAACGGCATGGCTACGGCGGCAAGGCTAGTCTATTTTCACGCGCTCCGTCACCGCTTGTTGTAAGGCAAGGCATAAACGCCGGGCGGCGAAGTTGAGTATGGGACCGTCCAGGCCTAATCGGCAGCGGGCAGCGAAAAAGGCAGCATTCATGGAAACCAGTTATGACAAAGCCGCCGGGGCCAAGGCCGGGGCAGAGTCGAAGGCCGCGGAGGAACTAATCGGGTGAAATATGGCCCTGCCGATATATTGATCAAAGTCTACAAGGATTTTCAAATAAACGGCACGTCGCATTATAGAACTTTGAAAGATGATGCCATCCATCATCAACGATTGCGGTCCTAGCGGATTAGTTCAACGGCGTCGGGAAATGCGCGTCCCTGAAGTCCCTCTCGAAGCATCGCTGACCACGCCAAGAATAACGCGCGTACCCTTGCCTCTTCGGTGATTAAATTGTCTATAATCCCATTTTCCATAATTGTTTTGGTACCATGGCACGTCATCTCCGATAGCCAGTGTTCAGAGGACCTACCGGTTCTTGCCGAGAAAACCAAAAAGGTGGCCAGCAATTTTTCTGATCTGGATCTCTTCCGCGCCTTCTGTGATGCGGTAGCGGCGGTGATGGCGGTATATATGCTCGAATGGCTGGTTGCGGGTATAGCCTTCGCCACCAAACGTCTGCATGGCCTGGTCGGAGGCCTGCCAGACCAGCCGGTTAGCGCGGTAGTTGGCCATTGAGACCTGATCGGTCACCGCCATGTGGTTATGTTGATCCAGGTTCCAGGCGGTCTTGTAGACCAAGTTGCGGACCATTTCGGCCTCGGTATGTAGTTCGGTCAGGGGAAACTGGATGGCCTGATTGGTGGCCAGGGGTTTGCCCCAGGTTTTGCGTGTTTTGGCGTAATTCACCGCCTCGTCGATACAAAACTGAGCCGCGCCCAGGGATGAGGCGGCCTGGCGGATACGGTTTTCATGCAAAAAGGTCTGTGCCACGACCAGGCCATCGCCCTCCTCGCCCAGATACGACTCGGTGTCGGCGGGCATGCGCACATCCTTGATGGCGACGACGCCGTGGTCCGTCGGCATGTTGAAGGTCCAATCCATCCGCACCACGTCAAAGCCCGGCGCTGTGACCGGCACCAAAAAGGCGGTGATGCCCAGCCCCTCCCCGGGCTTGCCGGAGGTGCGGGCGAAAACCAGATCATGAGTGGCCTCGTGAATCCCTGAATTGAAGCGTTTGTTGCCGTTGATCACCCACCCATCACCTACTCGCACCG